>JAVVFI010000138.1:4666-12099 GCA_032250555.1 Sedimentisphaerales bacterium | reverse complement strand
ATGTCTGGCTTATTGATTCAGATGAGGTTTACAAAAGAGAGGACATGGAGAAAGTAAAAGCTATTATACAAAATGATCCATCTATCACTCAGCTTAATCTTATTGGTGACAATTTCTGGAAAGGTCTTGATTATATTTTCGTATCGTCCAAGTTTTTTGAATCCGGTGCTCACTGGCGTAGAGTATTCAAATTCGTAAAAGGAGCTAGTTTTACAACACACAGACCCCCTACCATGGTCTGGCCGGGCTCCGATAAAACCACTGAGCAAATGCACCTGCTGGACGGAACTACTACAAGAAAGATGGGAATAGTACCGTACCATTACAGTTATGTTCTGGACAAACAGGTCAGACAAAAAATTGAGCTTTATCATAGGTATAACTGGGGTGTTAAGTGGAATATTGACCTTCTTAAATGGTATAATGAATGTTTCCAGAAATGGACACCGGTAAACAGAGAGCAAATAGATTTAAAATATCCTATCTGGACAGGCGATATCAATTCTCAGACTTTACCTTTTAAAGGCTCTCACCCTCGGGTGATGACAGAATACATCATACGAAGGTCGATAATTAACAGTAATACATCCACGCCTCAGCTTGTTATGCAACATGTAATTATTGCCATTGAAGAGATCAAAAAGCGGTTTAAAAATGAGCAGATTACGGCTATCGAAACCGGTACCATCCGTAGTTATAATGAAAACCATTTAAGTACATATTATATATCTAGGGCACTTGGAAATAGTGGCCAATTGATATCTGTCGACATAAGCCCTGATTCGATAAGAAGAAGTAGAAACATTTGTTATCAAGCATCAAATATAGAATTTGTACAATCCGATTCGGTTCAGTACCTGAATAGTTTAAACAACCATAGATTCCATTTCGCATTTTTGGATTCTGTCAATGAAAAAAATGTTATTTTCGAAGAGTTCAAACGGGTGATTCCCTTAATGGTCGAAGGTAGCATACTCATGGTTGATGACGCTGGAATTACAAAGGACGGCTTGGCAATTGACGAATCTGTCCCTGCACAAAAAGGTCACATGGTCTGGCAGTTTCTTAAGGCCTGCGGAGTACAGCATACGCTTCTTGATACGCCCAATAAACACGGTACGCAATTGAAGATTGTTTTGACCAGTGATAATATGGCTATAATTAAACGTGGCCTATCAAAATTTAATAGTCAGGCAAAATACTGCAATCCCTTGGTTAAGACATCTGGAACATTGGATATAAGAGATGAACAAATACTAAAAGCACAGGCGATTCTGAACCAAGGTCACATTATTAAGGCGTTGAAGGAATTTGAAGATATCCTGACCCTTTCGCCAGACAATATTGATGCTCACTATGGTCGCGCTGTGTGCCTGACGAGGCTTGGTCGGTTAATGGAAGCGGAAGTCGCAGCAAAAAACTCACTAAGTAAAGACCTCAAAAATCCTCGATTGTCGCAATTTGTAGAGCAAATACGCAAATTAAAACCAGACCTGACAGGCGACAGAAAGATTGAATGGGGTTCCATAAAAAGCCAAATTGAGAAAGTAGCAAAGTTTCAGAGGTATGGTGCAAAACTTTTAGACTTTGGGTGCGGCCCAACTGCAGAGCTATCTCGTCTTGCTGCCGATATGGGTTATCAGGTAACAGCAATAGACATGATGCCATTGACAGTGTCGCTTGCTAATACGAAAAACATACAATTCATCCAAGCTGATTTTTTAAGTCAGGATTGGACCCCGCAGAGTTTTGATTTGATTATCAACTGTTCGTCAATCGAACATTCCGGATTGGTCGGAAGATATGGCGTAGTCAAGGAAGGGGCGGATGACGATATTGAGATAATGGCTCAAATGAGCAAACTCATTAAGCCGAATGGAAAAATGCTATTAACCATTCCGGTGGGCATCGATAAGGTCGTTGGCTCACTGCACCGAGTATATGGGCAAACAAGACTTACAAAGTTGCTTGAAAGGTGGAAATTGGAAAGCAGTTGTTTTTGGATAAAAGACGAGGATAATCAATGGCGCGAAGTGGATGAAGAATCGGCCTTACAAAGAGAGCCCATGCTTGCATATGGTCTGGGTTGTTTTATGCTATGTCCTGTCGTACAAGTAATCTCGTCAGGTAACGGCTCATCAATGCCCATCTACAGTCACAATCCCAAAATGTTTAATCATAGTGAAGATAAAACGAGCATAAATGTTGCAGCTTCCAAAACACAGATCCCCGTGATTTCCACACAACCCCATAAGGTTCTCATTGTTAAAACTGATGGGATAGGTGATTTTGTGATTTTCTCCGGGGTCCTACCCTACTATCGAAAGCTTTATCCCAATTCACACATTTCGATTATTGTGCGGGAATGCTCCATTGAGCTTGCTGAAGCTTGTCCCTATATCGATGAGGTTATAGTTAATCATCGAAAGTCAATGGTCTATGATCAAAACTATGCAACTGAGTTTATCAAGCGTATCCAGGCAATGAAATTTGACGTTGCGATTTGTCCCATCTATTCAAGGGATAAGGTTACCGATTTTATTATGATAAACAGCGAGGCAAGAGAAAAGATTGCTTCAGCCGGTAACGACTCGAATATGCCGCTTGAGCAGATTCTGGCAAACAATCCATATTTCACCAGTATCATACCGGCAAAAGTGGGCATTATGCCGGAGACAGAACGAAATAAGGAATTTCTCGAAGGCCTCGGTGTCGTAATTAACCAACCGTATGAAACTACTGTCTGGATGGAGCAGGAACATAGAGATTTTGTTGATGGACTGCTGAAAAAGCTTAATATGGAAAATCCGATTGTAATATGCCCTTTTGCGCAGCACCAAATGAGGGATTGGCCCGTTCACAAATGGGTACAATTAATATCGCACTGTAGGGATTATCCCGTTTTGATTTGCGGTTCTCAACAGAATAGCCAAACGACCGAGAACATCATTAAAGCTACAGAACATCCGAGAGCACACAACCTTTGCGGCAAAACATCACTTAGACAGTTGGCAGCTTTATTAGAAAGGGCAAATTTATGCATTGGAGTCGAATCGGCGCCGGCACACATAGCAGCAGCCGTCGATTGTCCACATGTGGTCATCATTGGTGGTGGGCATTTTGGTAGATTTATGCCATATAGTTCCAAGACAACCTTAGTCTATAATCAAATAGATTGCTACGGGTGTAACTGGCGGTGCAAATATGGTCAAGATATACGATGCATAAAAGCAATAACTGTTGATAAGGTTGAGCAGGCCGTCCATAGTTGGTTAAATAAAACCGCAGATTCATTTTCACAAGAGAAGAAAATAAGTTGCAAACATCCGGAAAAAGAAAAATGCTTAGTTAGTGCCATAATATCAACATACAACTCAGAAAAATTCATTCGCGGATGTCTGGAAGATCTGGAAAATCAAACTATCGCTGAAAATCTGGAAATTATTGTCGTAAATAGCGGCTCACAACAAAACGAAGAAGCGATTGTCAAAGATTTTCAGAGCCGGTTCAACAATATCAAATATATCAAAACTAAAGAACGTGAAACTATTTACAAGGCCTGGAACAGAGCTATTAATGTCGCATCAGGCAAGTACATAACTAACGCCAATACGGACGATAGGCATCACCACGATGCTCTGGAGATAATGGCAAGGGCCTTAGACGCAAATCCAAATAAGGCACTGGTCTATGCAAACCAGTTAGAAGTAGATGAAATAGACGGCCGAAGGATCACAGTAAATCAGAGGATAAATGGCCATTTTTCACGAAGTCGATTATTTGATAGTGAATGTCCACCTGGTTCTCAGCCAATGTGGCGAAAAGAAGTGCATAATGTATTCGGCTACTTCGATGAAAGTTTTTCAGTAGGCGGAGATTATGAATTCTGGTTCAGACTGACGCAAATGTTCGACTTTCTCTACTTGAATGAAATATTAGGAGAGCGTTATGTTGGTCAAGAAACCGTGAGCAAATCCAACACCAATTTGACATGCAGCCTGGAGAACACAGTTATCCACAAGAGTTATAAATATGCCATTCAGGAAGCAAATACGATTAGCATAACCGGAATAAGTGAACATCCAATATTTTCCAAGTGGCCTGAAGTGAATATATGGAAAGAAAACACTAAAGCCAAGCTTGAAGACAAACAGATGTCTCTTGTTGATAATATCAAAGATATCTGGGACTACAGAACGAATCCATCGCCAAAATTAACGTTTGTTGTAGTTACTTTTAATCGACAAAATGAGCTGTTGGAAAACCTTCATGCTCTGAATGAACAAAATGAGAAAGATTTTGAAGTGATCGTGGTGGATAATGGCGGGGCTTTGTCCTGGCTCAAGCAGCACAAAGATGAATTTAGCTTTGGCCTTCTTGGGATAGAGCTTGAATACAACTTTGGACCATCACCGGCAAGAAACATAGGGGCCGAGTTTGCTAAAGCGGTTTATATAGCTTTTCTTGATGATGATGCCGTTGCCGACAAAGACCTTGTCAGGAACATTGTAGAACATTTCAAAAACTATAATATATCCGGCCTAAGAGGGAAAGTTTTGCCAAAGAGTAAAACCGGTTCCGAAGACATTCCCGTTGCTTATGATTTAGGTAACCAGATTATAACCACAGCCTGCGAGGTCAGTTGTTTTTCTGCTTTCAGAAAAGATGTTCTTATTAAAACCGGTGGATTTGACGAGTTATTATTTGGCTTCGAAGGGATGGAGCTTTCGTATAGAATATGCAAATCCCAGAAAGAAAAAACAAAAAGCATACTCTATTTTCCTGATGTAATTGTCTATCACTCCCCCCACACTCAAGGGCCAGCCCAAACCGAAAAAATACTGCGACAAGAAAGGATGGAACTATTAGCACATCAAAAAGACATTGAAATAATAGGTTACAAAGAGCTTATCCATAGCTTATACAACGGAAATAAAGACAAATTTGATGTTAAGTTCAGAAACTACACTTGGGTAATAAACGTGGCCATATACTTGCAAAGCAACTTTCCTGAAGAATCTTCAGAGTGGGCTGAAAAAGCCGTTGCATTAGACCCTGATGGATTTAAAGGCTACTATATTCTTGGCTCTTTGTACACCGGCTTTGGCAGATATGACGAGGCTCTGCCCTTGCTGGAAAGATCATATAAACCGCTACGTAACTCTGTAATCAGCGGCAGTCTTGAGTATGTTGATTCTGAGTTTGTTGAACAAGTTGATATTTCTGAATGCTACATAAAGACATGTACCCAACTAGCACAGTGTTATATGCAAGCCAAGCAATATGGCAAATTAAAACAGGTGTATACAGATTTGTTGAATAATCCGAATTTGACATTAGCTAAGGAGCAAAAAGCAGATATCCTAAATATCCTGAAAAAATTAGACAGAATTCCATCCACACCAGTTATCACAGAAAACAAAAATAAAATCTTTGTATCTTCTAAGCCAGAAAAACACTACTTGGTTTCTGCGATAGTATCCACTTACAACTCGGAAAAGTTCCTGAGGGGCTGCCTGGAAGATTTGGAAAATCAGACAATTGCCGATAAGCTGGAAATAATTGTTGTTAACAGCGGTTCGCAGGAAAACGAAGAAACAATCGTCCATGAATATCAACAAGAATACGATAACATTGTCTATATCAAAACTGAGCAGCACGAAGGAATATATTCAGCCTGGAACCGAGCCGTCAAGATTGCTCGAGGAATTTTTCTCACCAACGCCAATACAGATGACCGACACCGTGAGGATGCTCTGGAAATAATGGCTGAAACACTACAGGCTAATCCAGATATTGCTCTTGTTTATGGTGATCAGATATATACCAATACACCAAACGGCACCTTTACCCATCATCACGCTACCAATACTGCCAAACAGCCTGAATACAGCCACGAAAGGCTACTATTCGGTTGCTGTGTAGGCTCACAACCGATGTGGCTCAAATCGCTTCACAGCGAACTCGGATATTTCGATGACACATTGACCTGTGCTGGCGATTGGGATTTCTGGCTGCGCATATCAAGCAAACACAAATTCAAACATATACCGGAGTTTTTGGGGCTTTACTACTATAATGAAAACGGCATCGAACATGGCAGAAATATTCACAGCTTATACGAAAGATATATAGTCGGCAAGCGATACGGAAATCCTTATATATCGGTGATACCTCTCTACGCAAGCGAGGACAATCCCCTTGTTTCGGTGATTATGCCGGCTTATAATGCCGCTGAACATATCACTGAGACGATTGAAAGTGTACTTATTCAAAACTATAGAAATTTCGAACTTGTTATCATTGACGACGGTTCAACAGATAACACCAAAGATATCATAACAGATTTCAATTATAATAAGATCAGATACTTCTACAAAGAAAATGGAGGTCCCGCCAGCGCCCGAAATTCAGGGATAAATAAATCTCAAGGCACCTTTCTAATTCATCTTGATTCAGATGATATGATGACACCGGATTTTATCGCCAAACATTTACAAGAATTTGAAATGCATTCGGAAGCTGACCTTATTTATTGCGACGATAGTCTTATTGATGAGAACTCTAAACCGATTCGAGTGATTAAAAGGTCCGAGTACAAAAATACAAAAATGCTCATCAGAGATCTTTTCCATTGTGGTTTTCCAATAGTACCATTTAGAACCTGTTTCAGAAGAAGTGTCTTTGACAAAATTGGTCTTTTTGATGAAGAGCTGTTAGTAGGCGAAGATTATGATATGATACGAAGGTTTGTGAAGCATGGATTGAAAATGCATCATCTCCGAAGCGCTCTTTATTTGCGTCGAATAACCAACAATAGTCTCTCAAAAAGTTATTCACCCCAAAAGGCAAAATGTCATTTTGAGGTTATCAGGCGGTTTACGGATACGTTCACCTACGATGAACTCTTCCCGGATGTTGCCTGGGATCAAATATCGCCCGGGATTAGGCAGTTGCATGCAAAATGTCTGACTGCCGGGACTTATCTTGCACTGGGACAGGAGTATATAAAGTCAAACGCTCTCGAATATTCAAGAACAGCTTTCGACCGGGCCTGTTCGGAGCTTAATGATTGCATAAAAATGGACCCGAAAAACAAGGATCTGCAGCAGTTATTGCAAAAGTCTAAACACATAAGAGCCAGATACTCAAAGGCAGCACAGCAAGCTGTTGCTGTATAAATGCAAATATCGTAAGTAAATATAAGATAAATAGTTAAGCAAAAAGTGTTTTTGAACGATAATGACTCATTGAGGCTGTGGGCCATTAGCAGTATTGTATATTTTTGTGAAGAGAAGATATTAAAACTTAAACTAAAAGGCAGGTAAAGATGTCAACTTTACGTTTTCCTGGACTTTCAACAGGAATAGATACAGGTAAGCTCATCGAGCAAATGATGGCAATTGAGCGTCGTTCACTAAACTTATTTGAAG
>JAVVFI010000138.1:0-4656 GCA_032250555.1 Sedimentisphaerales bacterium | reverse complement strand
AAGACAGGATGCCCTGAGCACTCTGGAAACTAAACTCACAAACTTAAGAAACTCTGTCCGTGCCCTTTCCGACGCTGATGCTCTTCGCGCTTTTTCAGTCGCCTCCAGTGATACAGACAAATTGACCGCCGATGCGTCCTATAACGCTTTCGAAGGCAACCACAATGTCGTAACCAACCAGTTGGCAAATGGCGAGCGTCTTGTTCATGCAACCGGCCAAAAATTCACCGAGGATTATGTGGGTACAGGTACTTTTATCTATTCATATAACAATAAAGAAACAAGTATAACGACCACAGCAACTACGACACTGACAGATATGGTCAACTTAATCAATAACGATGCAGACAATCCCGGAGTTACAGCCAGCTTGTTATATTATAATGATGCCTACCATCTGGTCATGAACGGCAATGATGCCGGCTCGGATTACAAAATCTCCATCAACGCCAGCAGTACAGAAGTATGGCAAGCTGACAGTGAACTTACAGTAAACAGCGATAATGCAGCACTAAGCACAAAAATAACAGGCCTTGACCAATTCGGAAGCAATCCTCTTGAAGGCGGAGAGGTCATTGAAATAACCGGTACCGACCACTTTGGAAACTCCATAACTCAGGTAGATATCAGCCTTACCGACAATACCAAAATTAGTCATATTATCGCTGAAATTGAAGATGCCTTTGATAATAATGTCAAAGCCACTTTTGAAAATGGCAAAATTATCGTCACAGATACCGCTGACGAGACAAGCAGTCTTTCAATAACTCTAACTTACAATGCTAATGGTTCCGCTGCAACTCTAAGCCTGCCAAATATGGCAGTTTCTACGGAAGGCGGCAATACAGCAGCAAATCTTACAGGTTTTGCAGAATCGGATTTCACCTTAACTCAGAAAGCTCAGGACTCAAAGCTTAAAGTCGATGGCTATCCTTCAATTACAGCCGTTTCCGAGGTGCAGACGCTGGCTCTTACTGCGGGCAATCCCAATAATGGTACTTATACCTTAACTTATAATGGTGAAACAACCACCGCCATAGATTACAATGCCGATGCGACTGTTATCCAAGCCGCAATAGATGCACTGACGCATGTTAATGCCGGCGATATAACAGTTACCGAAACCGGCGTTGCTGGTATAGAGGATGGTGATGTAATATTCACATTCAAAGATACTCTTGGCGATGTTCCAATGATTTTGGCTGACGATAGTTCGCTTTCCGGCTCGGGACCGGCTCCAACACTTGGAGTGACTGAAACAACAAAGGGTATCGATGCTTACATCAGCAGAAGCTCCAACACGGTAGATGACGTTATTTACGGCGTAGCATTGCACTTACATGATACAACCACTGCCGATGGAGAGGAGCTAACTTTAACTAGAGATATCCAGTCAGTAAAAGATAAAATTACCAAGATGGTTGATGGTTATAATTTTGCCGTCGAGTTTATTCAGGAAAAGACCGGCTATAACGATACTCTAAAAACCGCCGGCCTCTTGATGGGTGATTATGTCGTTTCGACAATAAAGCAACAAATTCGTAGGCCTCTTATCACCCAAACTAACGGATTTGTTGAAGATGTTGATACGTTTCTGACACCGGGTCATCTCGGCTTAAAGCTCGATAGAGAGGGAACACTGAGTTTTGACTCAAATGTCTTCGATGAAGCAATAGCCGAAGATTATTTGAGTGTGCTGGCCTTAATAGGAGCAGACAAAACCGGCAGCAGCGATAGTAATAGTATCGAATTTAATAGCGCTCATAGTAATTATACCACAGCAGGCAGCTACATGGTCAAAGTTACATACGATGGAAGTGGTAACATCAACACAGCCTCGATAAAGCTTTCAAGCGAAAGCGATTCTCAGTATCGCGCAGCAACTATCAGCGGCAATATTATTACCGGAGACAGCACCTTCGATACCAATAGTGATCCCGTATATCCCGAACATAGCCTCCAACTCACCGCCCCTACCACAGGCACACCCGGCAGCACTATTTACGCTACAATCATGGTAAAACAAGGCTTTGCCGGCGCAATAGAGGAGGCGCTGGATAATATGCTTAAGGTAACAACCGGATCAATTCAAATCGATCAAAAACATGTGGACAATCAAATAAAAGCCCTACAAGATAAAATTGACAGAGAAGAAACACTCCTTATGAAAAGAGAAGACAGATTGATAGGTCGATTCGCCCGTCTTGAGAAAAATCTATCTTTGATACAGCAACAGATGAGTGCATTTAGTTTTTAGAGTGATATAAGAGTAAAAAAATATGGTATGGATTTTAATTTGTTGTGTAATTGAGACCAACACCAAAATACATTTTATCAGGTCCGAGCATTTGCTTTCCTGCGACGTAAACGATAAATCATAGCTAACACTTCTGCTATCGCCACGTACAAAGTTTCCGGGATTGGATTACCGAGTTTGACCGTTGAATATATTGTTCTGGCTAATTCAGGCCTCCTTATAATAGGAACACCGTAAGCCCGGGCAATCTCCCTGATTTTCTCCGCTAAATGGTCTGCTCCTTTAGCAACTAAAACCGGAGATTCCATCGTTTCGGCATCATAACGCAGCGCTACAGCGACATGCGTCGGATTGACAAGAACTACATTTGCTTTTGGCACTTCCTGCAGCATCCTCTTAAGAACCGCCTGGAACTGGAGCTTCCGGATTCGACTTTTAACCTCAGGCGAACCCAATGTATCCTTCATCTCTTCTTTGACTTCCTGCTTCGTCATCTTCAGTTCCTGGATGTATTTCCATTTCTGATAGTAAGCATCAGCAATACCCATAACCAGCAGCACGATACCAATGCGTATCATCAGACCAAGTATTATCTTCGCGATAACTACAAGTATCTGCACAGACCAGGCCCATCGAAGAGTAGCGAGCATGTCAAACCTGCTCCTAAGATAGAACCAAACTATGAGTGATATAAAAAGAAGTTTTAGAACGGATAGTAAAAGCTTCACCAAAGAACGTGCGTTCACCAGTTTTTTTAATCCTGCGATTGGATTTAATTGATCAAGTTTCAATTCTATTGCCCCCGGTGAATAATTTAATCCGCTGATAGCAACGCTGGCTATAAAAGATCCCGCAGCAAGTGCCGCTAAAATGGGGCAGATAACAAGTGCCATATCGACAGTTTTTCTATTAACAAAATCCAGAAATCCTTTGCTATCAGCAAAAATGCCATTTTCGCACGACATCCCCTGCCTAATTTGTAACATAAACCATTGCATCAGGTTCGGAGCCAACAAAGTAATCATTGCCACTAACACCAGTAATGTTACTATCGATGTCAGCTCCTGGCTCTGTGGTACCTGCCCCTTACCTCTGGCTTTCGATAATTTTTTATTTGTTGGCTGCTCTGTCCTTTCGGCAGCTTGTTCTGGCATAATATGTTCCCTATTTTAGTTTATAAGGGTAGTAGTTTACCCATCCAATCAGCGAATTCGGCTACAAAGGTATTAATAAATGGCAAAAACATCGTCACCATTAATAATCCCAGACCTACACGCATCGGCATACTGATAAATAAAATGTTCATCTCCGGAAGCATACGTGCAAGGACAGCCAAAACAACCATTAACACCAAAAAAGCCGCTAATATCGGTGCTGACAATTTAAGACCAGCCATTAACAGTGTAGAACCTGCCTTAATTATACCGCCAGTCAAAACAGATATTGTCGGGATACTGCCGGCAGGAAACGCCTCGTAACTTCTCGATATAATCAACAAAAACAAATGATGACCATTAGCACTGAGAAACAAGAGTATAAATATCATCTCTAACAAGGCTCCCAGCGCCTGAGTGTTTTCACCACTTAATGGATCCAATATTTGAGCCATTGCTAATCCCATCTGCCGTTCAATAATGCGCCCGCTAAATTTAACCGAGGCAAATACAAAAGCAGCAATCAAGCCCAGAGCCAAACCATAGGTGGCTTCGTTGGCCAGAAGCAATACTGACTCTACAGTAGAGACTTGTCTTGAATCAATAGGTACAGGTATTATCGCTGAAAAAAAAATTGTTATCAGAATAGTCATTGCAACTTTTATTCTGACAGGAATACTTTTCCACCCAAAAACGGGAAGTATCAAAAAAAATGCTGATATTCTCGTCAGCACCATTACAAAACCAAATAATTTTTCAATAATCAACGCCATATTTTTCCTGCTTCCAAATTTCTACAGGTGCAGTAAGAAGTGGTCAGTCCACAAAATATTGTTTATATTCACCTTTATCTTCAGTGCATAATATTTCGGATATGCCCAAACATTTCATTTGTAAATCTAAGTATCACTTCCAAGAGCCAACCGCCACAAATTAACACAACGGCACCAACAGCCAAAAGCTTCGGCACTATAGTTAAGGTCATATCACGTATGGAAGTAACCGCTTGAAATAATGTCATTGTTACTCCGACAACCATACATGTCAACAAAATCGGAGCGGATAAAAGCAAAGCTGTCTCAAGAGTATGACGTCCTATATAAAGAATGAAACTACTATCCATAATTTTTACCTCGTATCTCTCCATTTATTTCCCAGAACAAGTTCTTGCTCAAATCACAAAAGGCTTATCCTGATCACTCGTCCGCTGGTCAGACTGCTCCGACTGGTGAGATTTCTTCGGTT
>JAVVFI010000137.1:0-12169 GCA_032250555.1 Sedimentisphaerales bacterium | reverse complement strand
CCGCCAATTGAGATTTATCTGCAGGGCGATGCGACTCTTGTTCCCAAGGCAATGATTCTTGGTTCGAACGAGCGTGAGTTCTGGCTTGTGATGAGACCAAAAGAAATCAGCACGTACTGGTGGGGGACATGGTCCGAGCAGAATTCTGCCGAAGGGCTTATGATCAATCCCAGAACTTTATTTGAAGCTCTCGGATTTTTGGAAACAGGAGCGGATGAGAACTGGTCTTTGTCAAATAAAGCCACTTATGATGTGCTGACAAAGCAAAACAGGGGAGTGGTAATTAAGAAAATGCGCATAAGCAGGCATGATTATCTGATCAGCGAAATCGAATATTATGATATTAAGGGCCGAGCTTTGGCTGTGGCAGAGCTAAAGGATTACAAAGAGGTGTCTAAAGGATTTTTTGTTCCTGCTTCGATAAAAATTATCGCATATGACCAGGACGGCGGTGCAGAACCGTTTGGCGTTACGCTTAACCTTAATTCTCTCAAACACAAGGAATTCAACGAGAGGCAGCAGAAAGTTTTTGAGCGTCCGCCGCCGGGAAATTTAAAGTACATCTTGAGAAGTGAAGGTGGAAAGTGGGTTGAACAAAGCAGTAGATAATAAGATGGAGATTGCGTATGGCCCGGGTGAGTTTGACGGAAAGAATTAAGCAGAATTTGTTTCTGTTGGATGGGGCGATGGGAACCGAGTTAATTGCTCGCGGGATTGATGTCGGTAAGTGCAATGATTATCTGAATATTGAGCAGCCTGATATTATTTCCGATATTCACCGCAGCTATTTCGAGGCAGGAAGTGATGCAGTTATTGCAAACACATTCGGTGCTAATAAATATGTTTTGGGTCGACATGGACTTGCTGAAGAAACTGTCAAGATAAATAAAGCAGGGGTTCAAATAGCTCGAAACGCGGCTGGTGAGAATAAATATGTGTTGGGTGATATCGGCCCGAGCGGAGATTTCCTTGAACCAGTGGGGAGTCTGAAGGCTCAGGATTTGAAAGATGCTTATGTCATGCAGGCAAATGCTCTTCTGGATGCAGGTGTTGATGGTTTTATAATCGAAACAATGACCGCCCTTGAGGAAATAGCGGTTGCAATCGAAGCAGTGAAATCTATCGGCGGCGATTTGCCTGTGTTTGCGTCGATGTCTTTTGATAAGGCCGGTGATGATTTTAAGACGATGATGGGTGTTGACGTTGAAGCGGCGGTTACAAAAATAGTATCATTGGGTGTTGATGCAGTGGGATTTAATTGTGGTACTCTTTCTCTTGATGGATATATAGAACTGGCGGATAAGTATGTTTCGGCGGTACGAGGGCAGTCAGCTGATGTTGTAGTTTATGCTGAGCCTAATGCGGGCAGGCCGGAATTAGTCGAAGAAAAAGCGGTTTATAAAGTATCGCCTGAGGATTTTGCGGAGATAGTTGAGAAAATACATGCGGCCGGTGTTAATATTGTAGGCGGCTGCTGTGGGACCAGTCCTGCACATATCAGGGCAATGGCTGAAAAACTGAAAAGCTGATTGCTGGATAACGTTTTTCAGGCAGTGGTCAAAAATCTTGCGATCTGGTCGATAGTATTTTTGGTGGCGCCCTGGTTTTTTCTTATTACCTCTCGACCATTATTGGCGACTGTCTGAGCGAAATCAGAGTCTGTGAGGCATTTCTGCATTGTCTGAAGCAATTCTTTTTGGTCCTTGACCATAATAGCACCGGAGTCAGCTAAAAGAGCATCAACCGTTTGTTTGAAATTAAAGGCATATGGTCCAAATACAGTACATTTGCCAAGAGCCGCGGCTTCGACCATATCTGAACCGCCCATTGGCACGAGAGACCGGCCAACGAAGATTATTGTTGCCAGCGAGTAAAACTTCCGCAAGTCACCCATTGTATCACCCAGGATAACCGCATGGCTATCGGTTGGCGGCGGGGCGGTGTTGTTTTTAACCTGGCTGTAGCGGATTAAGGGAAGGCCTCTGCGTTCTATTAGCTGTGCTACTTCATCGAATCTTTCAGGTTTACGCGGCACAATCACTAATCGCAGGTCAGCGAACCGGGCATCTTCTTTTAACTTTCGATAGACATCGAGTAATATTTTTTCTTCATCATTTCCCGTAGCGCCTGTTACCCATAATTTTTCGCTGCCGATATTGAGTTGTGCTGCAATGATATCGGCGCCTTCGACTTTGTCGGTGATTTGGGCAGTATCATATTTTAGGGAGTTGGTTACAATTACTTTTTCATCCGGACATCCGAGTTCTTTGAATCGTTGGGCATATTGTTCAGTTTGGGCGAGAGTGAGGCTGATTTTTCCAAACATTTTTTTAACGAGTGGTTTTATTTTTTGGTATCTTGGAAAACTCTTATCACTCATTCGACCATTGACAACGATTACGGGAATATTTGATTGTTTTGCGATTTGAACAAAATTAGGCCAAATTTCGAGTTCCATCAGCAGGCAAATATCCGGTTGAATATTTCTGAATGTACGTTTTATTATAAGATAAAAATCAAATGGGAAATAGATAACCTGATGATTCTTGCTGAAAAGAGTGGTTGCACGGGCAAAGCCTGTATCTGTGGTTGTGCTAATAACGATTTCGAAATCGCTGAATTTATTTTCAAGCTGTTTTAGGATTGTCTTGGCTGCGTTTACTTCACCTACGCTCACGGCGTGAAGCCAGATGCATTTTTTGTGAGGACTCCTGCGTGAGATTTTTCCAAATCGCTGGCCCCAGCCGGTCCGGTAGCGTTTGTATCTTACAGCTCGATATATAATCACCGGGCTATATGCTATCGCGACTAACAAATACATAAGATCCAGGATGATTCTCATTTGGTCGTCCTATAAAGCAGTAAACGGATTAGAAACTTATGAATAATATTCGTAAAGTGTAATGATGTCAAACAGTTGCTCGAATGTACAGAAAGGAATTGGCGTAATGATAGATAAACAGGCAAAAAGAACCTGATGCGTTTTTGACACTATTCCTCTCAGAGTTGAATGTATTTATCGTGAAGCGGTTTTGAGCCAATTATCGAAAAATATTTCTAAATCAAGCATATCTATAATACCATCAGGATCAAGAGGAGGTGCCAGGTCTGCTGCTGGATTCCAATTGGGAGAGGTTGTGGTGCTGCCCCAGGCGTTGGCAAATGCTTCAAAGTCCAGATAGTCAACTATACCATCACCGCCTTCAGGGGCAATATCAGCGACGAGGTGCTCGGTGATAAGCTCGAATTCCAGTGAAGGAGGGTCCTGACCGAATAGACCTCCACCCCGTAAAACAACGTTGAAATTCACAAAGAGATTCATGCCGATTATACCTTCGAGAGTTCCTCCCTCCGGTGAACCTACATCGAGCAGCACAACAGGGACATTGGTAAAGCTTAGCCATTCGCCAAGTGAAGGTATCTCGAGAGAGTCGATATAGAAACCCGGTTCGAGAGTTATCTCACCGGTTACGTCCTGAATCTCGACTTCAAAATCTGCATTATCGGGATTAAGACCGAGCCGAGATGCGATGCCGGAGCTGATAACAGTTATCTGAGCACCTGTGTCTAACATGAAACGCTGTTTATCGATTGCGCTGCGTTCATTATGTCGAAGATCCACACTGTCGACGAAAAACAGGCTTTGGGCCGAGTTTCCCACGATAATAGAAGGGCTCCCGGGCTGGAAAACAAATTCCATTATTGCTTCGAGGTCCGGAATGTACTGAATATTTTGCGCACCGGATGGAATGAGATTAAGAGGTATGCGGTTGGCATAATCAGGTATCTCGGGATCGCCGTGTTCATAAAATTTTATATCCGGAGATGTAAGGTCGTTGCCGTCGTATGTAACGGTTATCTGGCGGTCGTTATTGATTACCGTTACGAAATTTACGCTCATAGGGGAGCCTAAGACAGTTGGCAGATCAGGCTTATCTTCGGGCGGCAAGTCTCCGATAATAACTGAGACATTACTCTGACCAACCATACGTGAGCTGTCCAAAGTCATTCCATTCGGTTCGACGGCTGCCAGTCCATCCGCGAAGACAGCTAAAGGTTTGCTAACCCATGCAGAAACAGAGTTTGTAGCACCAAGAATCTCTGTCATGCTCGATGTGATTAAATCGGCATCATAGATGCCTGTGCGATTAGCACCAGCGTAGCTTATTATGTGGGCTGATGCGCCGGTATCAAACAAACCGATGGTAAAGTCAGTCTCCGGATAATCCGTTAGGTGATTGCCGACAACAGACATTTGCGTTTGAGCTACCCAATCGAAGTCATCCGAACCCTCATCTGTAACGGTAACGGCAATCCTCGGTACAAATCCATCAATGGGGGGAGAATCGATTACATTCGCCATTACAGAAGGTATCGACATGAGGCTATATGACTTTTCCTCGGCAGGCAGGATATCACGCAAAATCCTTTTGCGTATGACACTCATTTTGTGATATGTCTTTTCGTTGAACAGAGATGGTTCATTTTCCTCAAAGTATCTGATGGCTTGTATGCGACTTCCTCCGGACACTCGCAAATCGACCTCTTTTCGCTTGAAGCCGGGTTGTTCGGCCTGAACAACAGAAACCCAGCAGACTACTATTGTGGATAAAATAGCAAATAAGGCTTTAATCCGGTTGTGTGACTTGTTTCTTTTCATGTTACACCTTACCTTTAACGACACATTTATTTTAACATATTCAGGCATAATTTTCACGTTAAAAAGCGAAACCGCCGGTTGTCTTTTTAAGCAACTGTTAAATTTTATGAGAACTCTTTCAAATACTGTCTGTCTCTATATAGTAAGTGCCATAAGGCAATGTTTTCGTGACTGGAAAAACAGTAAATAGGATAAATACTGCATAAAAAAGCTTAGACCGATAACGTATGGACTGGATCGATATAGTGCTGATTTATGTCTCTATGAGTTCACTATTCCTGGGGGGTGATTGTAAGGCAAATAAGAGCATGAGTCACACGTTCTGTAAGGTTAATGCCCAATCGGGTGGGTTTTTTCCTGGCGCTGACGTCTTCGTTGATGGTTTCCGGGTTAATTTTAAAGCCTGAGCCGGTTATCTTTATATCCACGCTCAGAGCTTTTTGGGAGTCATGGACAATTAGCGAACGAGAAGAGGATTGTTCCCAGTTGTCGAAGGTAATCAGCGCTGTACCAAAGTTACAAGGCCGGGAGAAAGTGACCTCATCGGTTACTGATAAAGAACCCTTGCCGGTACGGGAATAGACGAATTTACGTTCGAGCTTTCTTAATTCCGGCACATTATAAGCGGAAGAAATATCCAAAACCAGCGTATCGGTACTGTCTGTAAAGTTTTGGCTGACTAAGCTGGCCCGGGCCCGGCTGCCGGTTTGTTGTAATTTGCTGGCAACGATAGGAACAGGGTGGCCGAAAGAATTAAGGACTTTGCTTTCGTAACGTCGGGAGCTGAATGTACGGGCGGTATAGACTTCTCCGCCGGGATCAATCAGCAGGGGCTTATCGCCCAATACTACAACGAAAGAGCCGACATCGTTGTGGTTGTGGTGTTCCTGATTATGGCCGCCTTTTAAGGCGACGGCCAGTTGAGAGGACGAATTAGCACCTGGCCGGGAGATTAGAATGCCGGCTTTGTCAAACCATGAGCGTATGCCGGATTCTTCAGAGGAGCCTTTACTAAGTGGTGTGCGAGAAGCGGAATTAGGAAAGGAATACATCATACTTTGATATAATGAGCCGCTGGAAGATACAGGGTCAATTTGCTCCCAGGAGCGTAATGCCAAACCCAGGCGACGACTGATAAAATACATCAGTTTTGAGCTGGGCTGGGCCCTGATGGAACAATCAGCGAAGGCGGGATAAACATCATTGATGATTTCGATATTTGCGCCGAATGTTGCGGCTTGTTTGGCCTTATCATTTTGGAGGAGGTCCACTTTACCGCCGGTGGCCTGGTGAATCATTTCGCTGAGCATAATATAGTAGCCAAAGCCATAGTTCCAATAGCCGAGGCCTTCGGAACAGTAGCCGTCATCAGTGAATCCTTCAAGGAAGTATTTTGAGTAGTGCTCTGCCGCGGCTATGAACAATGCACGCTGTTCAGGCGGCTCAATCACGGCTAGTGCCGCACCGGTTACTCCTGCCAGGCACACTGCGTTCCAGTTGTTTGTTCCGGTCATCCACCAGTTTTTACTGCGTTTTCCCATCACCATGTCCTGATACGGCTCAAAGATACGCTCATCAAGGTTTTTATGAATAATCTGGCGGATTTTGGGACTTAGTTTATCAGCCAGTAGATAATCTGCGGTTGCCAGAGACCAGGCAAGCGTACAAGAGCCGAGGTCAATGTCCGTGCTTGTTCGGTTAAAGTTGGTGAGTTTAGCATCGTGAGCCGGCATGACCCATGTGCGTTCTCTGCAGAGCACTCTGACAATTTCTTCAAACGCCGGTATAAAGCGGCCTTTATTTTCCAGGCATTCGGCAAGAGCAAGTATGCGTATTCTCCCTCGCCGAATGCCGCTGACTCTCTGCCATCGGGTGCGGTTGCCGGTGCGGGAGAAGTCCAGAAACAGGTCATCAGGCTGGTCAGGGATAGGTTGCTGCAGAAGCTTTTCTGCGTCGCGGATTATATTCTGAAATGAATCATTCCCGGCCAGTTTTTGCCACGCGTTCCTATCGGAGATGGGGGAACCAAAGCCTGTAGGCTTTTCAGGAAGCAGGGTGGTGATGTATTTGATGCGGTTTTGGTCGATTTCGCCAGTCGCTCCGAGGGCGGTTCCCTGGGCGAGAATTATGCTGCTGGTCAATAATGTCAGAGTTGCAACATAGAAAAACATCGAACAGTTTGTCATTTGTCTCATTGAAATCAATCCTTTCTAAAGACAGATAATATATATCATTGAATTTACCTGAAATTGTTTCCTTTTATAACAAATGTATCAATTATGCAACCACCGGATTCATCTCGTGAAAACGCTGAAAAACGGCTCATTGACTTTATTTTCATCAACTTGTTCCAATAAGAATATTGCGGCTTTCCACTTAACGGTAATGGCTTTTACCGGAGAAAGTCCGGTTAAAACAAAGAGAAGTTTACTTTGAGCTGCTCCTTATAAGGAATCATACTATATTTCAATGACAATAAAAGTCAAAAAGGAATTATTGGAAAAGCCAATTGTTCTTCAGGAATGGAGAATATGCCCTAAAAATGGTTTTTTCTCGTCCTCACTTCGAGATAGAAATCCTTATTAGGGACCTATGTTAACAGTGAATACTGTAAGGGCGATGATTTGTGTCGAAATATCTTTTTTTTTCTGACCTCGAATTAAGGAAGTGTTATTTCTTGACGATAAGATATTAGAAAACAAAGGCCCTGTAAATCATATGGCGAGCGTTTGTGGAGGAGCGCTCGCTATTTTTCTTGCCCCAAGCTTATAGATGTTTTGAATTCCATGTTCTGATAAAGTGTCCCCCTGAACACGCCGATGGATAGTATAGTGGTGAAAAGTAAGTTTATTTTCTTGTGAAAGGGGATAAATTATGATTCGCGAGGAGAAACCTCATGTTCTGGAAAAGCCTCAAAAAACAATATCAGAAGCAGCTCAAAAAACTCCGTTTACCAGGCCTATTCAGACAAATCCAAGATTAGCTGCCGCATACTATGACCGTGCGAATGCATTCTACAACAAAGGAGAATTCGAAAAAGCCTGGGAAGATATTGATAGGGCCCAGAGTATGGGATATCATATCCCGAAAAAGTTTCTCAGGTCACTTCGTAAAGTCACAGGAAGAGAAAGATAAAATAATTCTTTTTGTAATGAGTTGCAAAAGGGATTGTCGGAGCAACACCAGATTATAGAAATTGGAAGTTGGAAGATTGTCAACGAGAAATAAACAGTTAATTTTCGTACTGGCTTTTTGTCTTTGCGCTGCGGGTTGTACTGCGTATTTAAAGAAGCCGGTTGAAGAAGAGCTTGAGCCGGTTCAGTTTCCGGTCAGTCGCTTTTTGACTTTGTCACAGGAGCAACTGCTTTTGCTGGACTGGCGCATTGGGTATAAAGGTGGTGCCCATTTGAAAGACAAAAGGATTGTGCCCGGCGCTGGAGTAGAGTTTGACATCTATTTTCCGAGCAATAGTCCCGATAGCCGTTCACTGGATATAGTCTCCAGCGGTAAAGGTGGAAGAGGCGACTTGGTGGGGGCCGATGTACAAGGTTATGACACATATGCCCTGAAGTTGACACTGGTTTCCGTCAACGGACAAAGCGAGCCGGATATGAAGCAAAGGGTTGTGGCTGGTGCGGTGATAGGGCCGACGGACAGAGGGCAGCTTCGTACGTATGAACCTTTTACACTGAGTATGGCAGCATCAGAAAAAACGGTGATTGCGAAAACTTCGGTGTCATCAGATAAAATTTATCAAATCGGTTTTCATGTTCATATGCAGAATCCGGAGGATTGGGACCAGTCGGGCAGTATAATGAGACTTAGGGTAGAACCGGCCGGCATAGAAATCGATGTGAACGATATAGCAGACTCTTATTCGGTTCAGTCATCCGATGGTGCTCCGGTGATTACCTCTGCGCCTGTAACTACGGCTACCGCTGAGATTTTATACAGATATGATGTTAACGCTATTGACCCGGATGTGGGAGATACGCTGACATACTCCTTAACCACCAAACCTGCCGGCATGACAATCGATCCTGCTACGGGATTGATAATGTGGCAACCAGCGGCTGACAAGGGCGAAACTAAAGAGTTAGTAGTTGTGAAGGTTACAGACAGTAACAGCATCCCGGCAGCAGCTACCCAATCATTCAATATCAGCGTAAAACCGACTCCATTTAAGAGAACTAAATTGGGTGTAATAAGTGGTTATGATCAAAGAAGCAAAAAACCTTTATCGGCAGAAGACAAAGTCAATCTTGTCCAGGCCAGTGATAATAACCGCTTGGAAATTTACTTCGGTTCATCTACATCTTATGATTTTTCAGATATAGATATCCCATCAAATGCGATACTAAGGTCGGTTGTGGTTTTTGTAGAACACTTTGAGGAAGAACGGTTTGCCCAGGGAAAATTAGAATGGTCAATAGGTAGGGGGTGGCCGTTCAGGAAGGTTGTTTTGGCATCATTAATGGCCGAGGTGCATATAGGCGAATCCGATGAGGCTGTTGACTCATGGGATATAACAAGCCTGGTAGATACCAATGAAAAAATAAATGACCTCCAGTTGGAAATTAAAAATAATAACAGTTTAAACAGTAAAACGTTAATAGATCATGTCTATGTAATCGTTACATTGGAATAATTCTGTCTTTATAAGCAGCCCTCCAAATTTCACTTTTCTGGTATTTATTTTCTTTCCGAAAATCAAGCGTATTTTCGAATGTGAAGGTTGACGGTACTATATGCACAGAAATATGCTTATAAGCACTATCAAGTTGACCGCGATTACTGCGATTAAAAGTTTATGCCCCATGGAAGTGAAATCATCTGTTACAGGTTTTGGCTCATTTTCAATGACAACTGTGTCCTGCATTGTTTCGACCTTTCCTGAATTATCGAAGATTGTTCAGTGAGATATACATATATCAATGAACTACAGAATATATTTTATCAAAAGTACACAGTTATAATGAAACAGTGTATTCCTGAATATTGATTCCACTAAACCTATATCTGAATTACCAAAAGGAAGATATCCGGCAAGCCGAGTTTGCTAATTAAATAGACTTGTGTACTTTACAAGGGGGTGGAAGTGGATTTTCCTGTTTATAATACACAGTCTGTATTGTTAAGTGTTAAACTTGTGGGGGTATTTAAAGAGCGGGCCGAGAGAGGAGATGGAGATATGGTAACTCGGCCCGCGTAGCACCACTCCCTATAGTATTATACGATTGGCTCTCAGTTCTGGTTCTATCATTAACCAATAGAATGGATCCTACGATAAGGAGGATAAAGGAGGCTGGTGAGGTCATTCTCATAAATTGCAACAGGCAATATAATGCTTTTTTTGATAAAAAATTAGACAGATGACATAAAAAGCGATTCTGTATAACACAAAGCAAGAAGCTATGCAACGCAAAGTGAATTTCAAACTTAGAGAATTCTTTTGGACGATTTTTTGAATGACAGTCGATTCAAGACAGACTTCCCTCATTATGATAATGTGAGCAGTAATTAACAAGTCCCTGTAAGTCCTTATTTCATATAGAGATATGTTGTGTTGGAGCCGTAATTCCCAAGAGATTGATTGCTTCCAAAGATGCAAGCTTTCTTAGAAAAGCGCAAGATTGCTATTTAATATGGGTATATTAGTACGGGTATGGTAGATATGAGTATAAAAACCTGAAGAGTTTTTCATTGACAAAAGGTAGTTCTGAATACTACAATAATATAATATGTAAAATTCGGTGTGAGCAGGGTGCTCATGATGAAAAAGAGGGGATTCTGAACAAATATTTTTTGCCTAAATGGAGGGTAACATAATGAAACGTCACATCATTTTAACACTTATCTTAATCAGCCTTTTCGTTATTGATGTTCATTCTAGTGCTCAGGGGGCTAGTGACACTCAAGGACCCAAAGTTACGAACTTTTCACCTGCTCCACCTAATCCCAATGATCCCAGTTCAGTAGCAGAACAGGTACCTGTGAACAGCCTGATTAGCTTTGATATAACCGACGATGACTCGGGTGTTAATATCGATAAAGTGGAGGTTAAAGTAAATGGTAAAACTGTGTTCAAAAATGGTACATCCCCAAGTGGCGATTGCCAGGCAGTGGCAGTGGGTCAAAAAAAACGACAATATACAATTGTTTACCAGTCTCATGAAATGTTTAATTACGAACAGAAATTAACAGTTACCATTACAGCGTACGATTATGAAGGAAATCAACTACAAACAAAGACTTATTATATAATAACAGAGATGCGTTCATTCGGACAGAACCAAAAGGTCAATTCTGATTTGGGGAATATCGATAGTAGTCACCCTGTAACGGTATGTGACGGTAACGGCGATACATGGGTAGCCTGGCAGGCCGGGCCGGGAGGCAATAGAAATATTTATGTCAGTAAGCTTCCGGCGGGAGCAGGAAATTTTGATAGTGCCGTTAAAGTGACCAATAATGCTAATGACCAGTGTAACCCTGCTATTGCGCTTGATAGCAATGATAAACCGTATATTGTATGGCAGGATAAAAGGAATGGAAACTGGGATATATACTTTTCTACTTACGATGGAACAAACTGGTCCACTGAGGATATGATTCATGATCCCAACGACAATAATCAGGTGAATCCTGCTATAGCCATTGATGGACAAACTCCGAATCAGATTTACGTTGCTTGGCAGGACGACTGTGCCGGTAATCAGGAGATATATATAGCGAATTCGGATGATGATTTTGCAAACAAGATAGTCAAGCGAATTACTGCTGATGCTTTCGACCAGATAGAGCCGGCTATTACAATTGATTCAGCTAATGCGGTTTACATAGTATGGACAGATAATAGAAACTTGGCAACAAATGGCACCGATATTTACGGAGCGGCTTCAAATTCAACTGTTGCCTGGGATAATGTACTGGTAGTAAGTGATACGAAGAACCAGACGAATCCGGTTGTTGCCGCCGAAGAAGCAGGTACTATCCTGCACTTGCTATGGGTGGATGATACTGACCCCAATGGAACTATTTTCTACGCTTCTACCACTGATGGCCTGCAGGGGCCATTAACTGTCAATTCAGATGTTGTGGATGTGGATGAGCGTAAATATGCCCAAAAAGAGCCGGCGATTTTCGTAACGGGCAGCACGGGTAATGATCTGAGAGTCTATGCCAGTTGGCAGGATTGGCGGAACGTTGACACTACGAATCCAGATGATAAGGACATATACTTTGCTGAGCTAAGCTCCAGTCTCGGAACAAATATTTTCGTGGGCGATGGCGGTACAAATTCATATCAGGGCGAACCGGCAATAGGGGTATGCAAACTTGGATTTCCATACCTTGTATGGACTGACGGCAGGAATGCGAACACAGATATTTATTACGCCGCCAGCACTTTTATAGATCCTTTTCCGGTTTGGACAAAAGATGTACAACACCTTACTGGGGCTAACTGGGGGGATGATTATTTAGGTAAACTGAATAGTCCTGGCGAAA
>JAVVFI010000136.1:0-12173 GCA_032250555.1 Sedimentisphaerales bacterium | reverse complement strand
GCTGATATCATAATCTCTGCCGTATTGACCGGCAATAAAATAAAAAAGGCCGACCCTGTGGACATCGGCCTTTAAGGAGGAGGGGGGTGAAGTAGGATTTAATTCTATTCATTTTTTGCCCAGGGCTTCTTTCCAAAAGCCGCCCAATACTGAACGTCCCATAACCAGCGTTCTCTGTATTAATAGACGCACTCCAATGCGAAAAGTTACAGGATTTTTCATATTTTTCTCAAAATTCCCCAAAAACCTCGATTCCAGTACAAAAATGGCCGGAGTTTTTTATACGGTCTTGATTGTATTTAGGAAATGTTTATGTTGACAAAGGCAGCTCGCCGATGTAGAATAATATATGCATTAGGTTTAAGTGAGCTATGGAAAGCACCTCAAAAGAGAATGGCGAGTAAAAAAGCGAACAAAGGACAGAGAGGTCGAGTAGAAAATCGTAAGATAAACATACCTGTAATGGTCAGGGATGTTTTAATTGCTTCTATAAATAAAGGGCAATTGCTTATTGCTATTTTCGGTCTGTTTTTTATAATTCTTGCGATTAAAATGCCAGGCGAAAAAGCAGGTGAATTACTTTTTGAGCTATTGAATTTGACAGTAAGGGGATATTTGTTAGGTTATGTCTTATTCGTTATTACTGTGATTGGTTGGTATGTTCAAACACGGAAACAGCGAAGAATATTTACAGGTGAAATCAGTCGAATCGCTGATGAAAAGAAAAAACTTCAAAAAAAGATATTACCAGGTTTAATCGAGTCAAGTGAGGTGTAAAAAATGGCGTATTTTATATATATATTGGTTATACTTTCAATAGTATATTTTATCTACGAGAGTATAATTCTACCTACAATTCGCCTTAGAATACGATATAGACTTTTTGAACTACGTGATGAATTGCGTTTATTGAAAATAGAAAAAGCCGAAGAACTTGATGAAAAAACGTTTGAATTATGTCAGGATACATTGAACATGCTTTTAGCTTTTTTGCATCGATATGATATTTCATCTTTTATTGAGGCTAACCGTTTTTTTAGGAAGAATCCATCTCTTTACAAGAGAGTAATGAAAAGACGTGAAATATTAGAGAAATGCAACCTACAAGAGATACATCTAATAAAAGAAAAATATATTATAACAGCAATTTGCGCGTTAATAGCAAACAGCTTCTTTTTTCTTTTGATGCTTTCACCCTTTGTGCTTCTTGTAGCTGCTTTTAAGGGTATGAGGTACTTACTTGACAGAGCGAAAAACATAACTTCAGAATTGTTTAGCATACCTGAAAGAGAAGCTGATTTATTAAACCAGATATGCATTGGATAGTGTCATATAATTGATCAAAATTATCTTACATTCCAGAACTTGCATATTCTCTTAAAGACGTGCCAGTCTTCTTATAAATTCACCTCATTGGGTTGTAACCTGGGATTCAATAACAGTATTTATTGGGAGTTGCTCAGTTGTTTGTAAATTTTCAGCCGTTTTTCGAATTCCTGTGCGGCTGTTTGGAAGCCTGCGGAGCGGGCGAGTTCGAGCGCCCTTTCTTCGCGTAAAGCTGCTTGGCGGAACTGGCGAATCTCGGCGTAATGCGATGCCAGCCAATGGTTCAGCAAAGGCGATGTATCGACCTGCGGGTCAATTGAGACTGCTTTGTTATAATGCACGACGGCCCGGCCGGACTGTTTCATTTGAGCCAGCACCAGGGCAAGCTTGTATTGGGCCTGAGCGTCGTTGGGTTTAAGCTGTACGGCCCGTGACAAATGCAGGGCGGCTTCATTGAATTTCTTAATGCGAAGCATCAACTGGCCCATGTTGTAGTGAGCATCGGCATAATTCGGATCAAGGCGCAGTGCCTCCGACAAATGGACTGCGGCCTGATCGAGAATTCCTTTTGTCAGCAGCAGCGATCCTATGTAGCCATGCGCCTGTGTATAGTCCGGTCTTAGCTTTAGAACCGTTGAGAAATGCCTGATTGCTTCATCGAATTTTTTCTGACGTGTCAACGTCTGGCCGAGAGTGTAGTATGCTTCGTAATCGGTCGGGTCAAGGCGTACCGCTTCCAAAAGATGGACAATTGCCTCGTCTAACTTGTCCAGGCCGATCATTGCTATGCCGAGAGTGGCATGTGCTTTGGCGTTTTTGGAATTCAGTTCAAGCGATTTTCTGCTTTGCCGTTCGGCGCCGATAAAATCTTCTCCTTTGAGGAATTCAGCGGCAGCCCTCAGATAAGAGACATCGTCGAGAAATTGTTCTCGGATATTTTTAATCGTTACAGGCTCGACATTAACAAATTCCGGAATATTGGCGGCCCGGTCCAAGGCGGTAAAATGTTCCAGCAACACCGCAGGGCTGCTAAGGCCTTCTTCGTCGATATGGGTCAGGAAAAGCTGAGTGTATGGCGAATATGCCTTGGAAGTGAATACAAGCCACCTCCCGTTTGGTGAGAAGCTGTGCCATGAGTTCATACGATTTGTATTGGCACGCAGTTTTCTTGCCCGGCCTCCCTCTGCGGGAATGATGTAGAGTTCGCTGTCAGGTTGGAGCAGCATATAGCTCTTGGCTTTGCAAAAGACGATCCATTTGCCATCAGGCGAGTATTTTGCGAAGTAGTTGCTCATGCCGTTGTTGGATGCCCCTTCAATCGGCTTAGGTTCTCCGCCTTTGCCTTCGTTGAAAGCAATTCGATACAAGTCGAACAGAAACGACTTGCCTTCTTTAACGAATTCGGCGCATTGCTCCGGGGTCAGAAGCACGTTGCGCGGGCCGATGATATTCTTGAGCTGGTATGCCCGTGCTCTGGCGAAGACAACGTATTTGCCGTCGGGGCTCCAGCTCGGATTGCTCTGAACAAACTCCGGATCATCGGCCCCGGGTAATGAGTTGAACGTTTGTGTCTGCCGGTCATATACACACAGGATGCCTTTGATTGGGAAAAAGAGCTGGGAGAAGGCCAGGTCCGGTTTGGGAACGAAGACGGACGCATCTTTGACTGTGCTGAGAACATACCTGCCGTCCGGAGATATCTGAGAAAGCAGGCCGAACGTTTGCTGTCCATCCTCTTTTTCATAATCGTTCCATGTTATTATGTCTTTCGGCGCAAGAGTCATTTCTTCGCAGACTTGTGTAATAACGTAGGAAGCTTTGCTGTTGGCATAATCAACGTCCATTGCGAGGATTTTGCCGTCCGCCGGGAACGAGTGACAATTTCCGCAGACCGGGAGATTCTCGAGAATGACAGGAGGCTGCTCTGGCGATGAAACGCTTCCAAAACGCCATCGGATATTGGATGGATCTTTGACGGCATCAATAAACGGCAGATTCACTTCGCGGTAGAACAAAGGCACATCGACCGGATCTTTAGATGTTTTAATTGAGATTCGCCCGGCCGAATGAATTTTTGTTGTCAGGCTGCGACGCACACCCAGAATAGTAACGTGGGCATCTTGTTCCAGGGACCGTTTCTTTATTGCTTCCCATTGCTGCGGCCGGGGCGACCACTCAGACTCGTGGGTGATAAAATTCATCGGGATATCACTGTCCCGGAACCTTATGCTGATAAGCCACATATTTGATTTGGAATTATCGTCTTCCCATTGAAATGTTGGTGAGACAATATCCGGCGGAAAGAGCGTCTCATCGAGCGGATAGCTGATTGTTAATGTATCATATTCCGAACCATCGTGATAGCGTGCCAACAAATCGTCCGGTTCAGGATTTGACTTATAGCAGAGGATAAAAATACCGGCCGCGACAATCGCAGAGAGCGTTCCCAAACCAATCAATAGATATTTGTCTGACTTGCGCATATCTGACATTTCCCATTTACCTGCGGGAAAACATAAATTCAGCCCTTCCAGTGACGACAATCTTATCAAAATCATCTTAAATTGTCAAGAATCTTCGTTTTCGCTCGGTGTTTTTACTGTTTAACATTCCAGACGGAACTAAATGAACGCTTTTAATGCCCGTCTGCCCGAACTGCAGAAGCAAAAAACTCTCCGCCTGGGAATATTTATGAAACTTGACTTTACAGTTAAAAGCGTGTAACCTCTTGCCCTGGTATTAAGTGTAAAGTTTTTTAGCGATTTTCGTACTTAAAGAAAGGTATTATTAATATTCACATCAAGTTGGCATGACAGCGAGAAAAGAACTCGCTTCCAGTAATTTTGTACTCAGAAAGGAATTTAAAAAATGTTTACAGCGATAGTTAGTATAACGGCAAGGGAAATACTCGATTCCCGCGGCAACCCTACGGTTGAAGTTGATGTTCTGCTTGAGGATGGTTCCTACGGCAGGGCGGCGGTACCCTCCGGGGCCAGCACCGGCGCCCACGAGGCGGTAGAGCTGCGTGATACAAAGGCAAAACGCTATATGGGCAAGGGCGTTGCCGCGGCAGTTAAGAATGTTAACGAAATCCTGGCCCCCGAGGTTGTGGGGATGGATGCTGCCTGCCAGGAAGATATTGATGCCTTGCTGATTGAGCTGGACGGTACACCCAACAAAGGCAAGCTCGGCGCAAACGCGATTTTGGGCGTCTCCTTGGCAGCCGCAAAGGCGGCCGCCGACTCAGCGGGCCTGCCCCTGTATCGTTACCTGGGCGGCTGCAACGCTAATATTCTTCCGGTGCCGATGATGAACATCCTCAACGGCGGAAAGCACGCGGACAACAACGTCGATTTCCAGGAATTTATGATTATGCCCATCGGTGCAAAGAGCTTCCCAGAGGCCCTGCGGATGGGTGCCGAAACTTTCCATACCCTTAAAAAAGTCCTTGCGAATAAAGGCTATTCGACATCGGTCGGCGATGAGGGCGGTTTTGCCCCTTCACTGAAGTCAAACGAAGAGGCTCTGGAAGTCGTTATGGACGCCATTAAAAAGGCAGGCTACAAGCCTGGCAAGGATATCTCAATCGCTCTCGACCCGGCTTCAACGGAAATGTTCGACACCAATACAAAGAGCTACAAATTCTTCAAGTCCGCTCCGAAGAAAAAGGTCTCGTCGGATGATATGGTTAAGCACTGGGCTAAATGGGCGAGTAACTATCCTATCATTTCAATCGAAGACGGACTGGCCGAGGACGACTGGGACGGCTGGACAAAATTGAACAAGAAAATCGGAAAAAGCGTTCAGCTCGTTGGAGACGACCTGTTCGTAACCAATACCAAACGTCTCGCCAAAGGCATTAAACTCGACTGTGCCAATTCGATTTTGATAAAGCTCAACCAGATAGGTACGCTCACCGAAACTTTCGAGGCGATTAATATGGCCCGCAGGGCCGGATGGACCGCGGTCATAAGCCACAGAAGCGGCGAGACAGAAGATACCACAATCGCCGATTTGGCTGTTGCCTCGGGCGTCGGCCAGATAAAGACCGGCTCGCTGTGCAGAACCGACAGAATCTGCAAGTACAACCAGTTGCTCAGGATAAGTGAAGACCTCGGGCAGGCCGGTCAATATGCAGGTTTTATGTTTAAATAATCGACACCGCAGGGCATAAGGGCATAAGTAAACTGTAAACCGTTCAGTTGAAGCTTGTGCCCTGAGGTCTTGTGTGCTTATGAGCTGTGCACTTGCGCACTTGAACACTATGCAAAGGCGAAACTTCATTCGGTTGATTTTGTTTGTCGTCTTTTTCAGCATCGGTGCGGCGTCACTCGGCATCTCCATACTCTGCGACGACCTGGTTAAGTACTATCGAAGCAGGAATGACCTGGCGGTGGGACAACAAGCCGTCGAAAAGTTGAAATCTCTCAATGCCGACTATGATGTGCTGCTTGATCAGTTGGAAAAAGATCCTAATCTTGTTAAGCGCCTCGCCCCGGCTGCACTCGGTACCGAACCTGAAGATCCGAATGCTGTTTACCCAAGGGCTACGCCCGAGCAGTTGGCCGCTGCACGAAAAGCCCTGGCACAGGACCCGAATGAACAAGCCGAAGCGCCAACACTGCCCAACTGGCTCACACGGTGCAGTGAGCCCCGCAGACGAACAACGCTGTTTATTGCCGGGTCATTCCTGATACTTATTTCGTTTACATGTTTTGCCCCGACAAAACAGCCTTCGGAGAAGAAAAAGCGATAAATTGCTGCTCAGACCCTCCAGAAGGGCTTTTTAGTTTGACGAAAGGGACAGATTTTATTACAATTCCAATCTGCTTTGTTTTTGTCGTTCGGCAGACAAAAAGGTAAAAAGGCAACTCAACAGGAAGGAGATGCATTATGCAGATCAGTAACACAATTACACGTCGAAGTTTTCTTAAAAAGACGACCGGTGCCGCGCTTGGAGCAGTAAGCTTTCCGTATGTCGTTTCATCTTCGGCACTGGGAGCAAACGACAATGTCGCCGCCAGTAACAGGATTACGGTCGGCTGCATCGGTGTAGGGCCTCAGGGAACAGGGGTGATGAATAACTTTCTGGCCCAGAAGGATGCCCGGGTCGTTGCGATCTGTGACGTCAAAAGCAACGTCCGCAAAGCAGGCCAGGAGCAAGTGAACAAACACTACCAGAATAAAGACTGCGTAGCATATCATGATTTTCGTGAATTGCTCGGACGCGATGACATTGATGTTGTTCTTGTCGCTACTCCTGACCACTGGCATGTACTGGTGGCGCTGGCGGCGGTCAGGGCGGGAAAAGATGTCTATCTGGAAAAACCGATGGGACTGAGCCTTGCCCAGGACCAGGCACTGCGTGCCGCCGTGCATCGTCATGGCAGAAAGTTTCAGTTCGGCACCCAGCAGCGATCGAATCGCAATTTCCGTTTCGCCTGCGAGCTGGCGTTGAACGGCCGACTTGGAAAACTGCATACCATTAACGTGTGGTCTCCCGGAAGTTCTCAGGGCGGCTCGCCGGAACCTGTACCTGTCCCGAAATGGCTTGATTATAATATGTGGCTCGGCCCGGCACCTTATACGCCATATACTCAGGATCGCTGCTCTAATAAATTATGGTGGTTCATTTCCGACTACGCTCTTGGATTCATTGCCGGCTGGGGTGTGCATCCGCTGGACATAGCCCTCTGGGGCGGCGGCGATAAAGTCACCTGCCCGGTCGAAATAGAAGGCAAGGGCGTCTGGCCGACAAAGGGTGTGTGCGATACTGCTATGAACTGGGATATTGTCTGCAAATATGACAGCGGTGTAACGATGAACTTTACGGGTGATCCCTATCCTGATAAGTGGAAAAAGCGCTATGGACGAACGACCTCACACGGCACAGCCTTCGAGGGCTCTGATGGATGGGTACATGTTGACCGCTCCGGTATTAATGCTTATCCGAAAAACCTGCTGAACACGGAATTCGGGGCAAACGATATTAACCTGTACAAGAGCAGCAACCACGTTAGGAACCTGTTGGACTGCGTCAAGACCAGGAACGATACGATCTGTCCCATTGATGTTGCTGTGCAGGCCGACATAATTTGCCATATCACTGACATTGCCATCAGGCTTGAAGAAAAAATAAAGTGGGATCCGAAATCCGAACGTTTCATTAACAATGACGCTGCCAACCGCCGGCTCTCTCGCCCGCTGCGCAGCCCATGGACACTGTAAAATAGCAATTCGCTTTTAAAATTCTGTTATTAATTAAGACAATTAAAGGAGAAAATCAAATGGCAAAGAAGTTAGGTTTGGCACTGATTATTGGGTGTGTTCTTTTATCATGTTCCCAGTTGGCCCTGGCCCAGGATGATGGCTGGATAGAGCTCTTCGACGGCACACTTAATAACTGGAAGGCCGGCACAAACAAAGACACTTTCAGCGTTCGTGATGGTATGTTAATTGTCGATGGGCCCCGAAGCCACCTTTTCTATGTTGGTCCTGTCAATAATGCAAACTTCAAAAATTTCGAGCTCAAAGTAGAAGTAATGACAAAGCCCAACGCAAACTCCGGCATCTACTTCCATACGGAATATCAAGAGGATGGCTGGCCGGATAAGGGTTTTGAAGTACAGGTCAACAATTCGCACAGCGACTGGCGAAGAAGCGGCGGACTTTACGGGATCCAGGATGTCCGCGAAAGTCAGCCTGATAATGAATGGTTTACAGAACATATTATCGTAAGGGGTAAACACGTTGTCACTAAGATAAACGGCGAGAAAAAAGTGGACTGGACAGAGCCGGAAGATTGGACGAATCCCGGCCGCAGAATTTCCAGAGGCACCTTCGCCCTGCAGGGACACGACCCCAAGAGCGTCATATATTACAGAAGCGTAAAGGTCAAACCGCTACCGGATGAGGTAGATGATGATGGCTGGATAGAGCTTTTCGACGGCAAGACTCTTAACGGCTGGAAAGTCAACGAGGAGAACCCGGCAACTTTCAGTGTCCGTGATGGAATGATAGTTGTCGATGGCCCCCGTACCCATCTCTTTTATGACGGCCCTGTCAACAACGCTGACTTCAAAAATTTCGAGCTTAAAGTCGAAGTGATGACCAGGCACAGCGCAAACTCAGGAATATATTTTCATACAGAATACCAGAAGGATGGCTGGCCGGATAAGGGCTACGAAGTACAGGTCAACAACTCACACAGTGATTGGCGGAAAACTGGAAGTCTTTACGCAGTCCAGGATGTTCGCGAAAGCCAGAAAGACGACGAATGGTTTACAGAGCATATTATCGTAAGGGATAAACACATTGTCATCAAGGTCAACGGCGAGAAAAAAGTGGACTGGATAGAACCGGAAGATTGGAAACCACCAAGAGGAATGCCAGGCCGAAAAATCTCAAGAGGAACCTTCGCCCTTCAGGGCCACGATCCCAAGAGCATCATATTCTACAGAAGCATAAAGGTCAAACCCCTGCCGGAAAAGGAAAAGATAAAGGTGGTGGTGCTGACAGGCGGACACGGCTTCGAACGAGAGCAGTTCTTTGAAATGTTTGATAGCTTTGGCGATATCGAGTACACCGAATTCCAGCTAAAAGACGACAGCGAGATATTTGAAGATGTAAGCGACTGGGATTACGATGTAATAGTGGCGTATAATATGACACAGGAAATATCTGCGAAACGGCGAAGGAGCTTCGCCCGCCTGCTCAGAAGGCAGGGTGTAGGTTTTGTAGCAATGCACCATACGATGGGTGCATTCCAGGCTTGGCCGCAATATCGCAAAATGACCGGGGGTAAATACTATTTAAAAGATTCGGAGGGACACCGGGGCAGCACGTTTAAACATGATATAGATATGAATGTCCACATTGTGGACACCTCACATCCGATTACTCGCGGTATAAATGATTTCCAGATACATGATGAGGGATACAAATACCTGGGCTTTGAGGAAGATAATCATGTGCTCTTTACTGCGAACCATCCGGAAAGTGACAAAACCATCGGCTGGGTTAGAAATTTCGGCAAGGCTAAGGTTTGCGGCATCATACTCGGCCACGACCACTACGCCTTCGAAAACCCGAACTTTAGGAAATTAATCGGACGCGCTATAAGATGGACCGCCGGCCGGCTTGATTAACTTCGATTGACATTTGCGAACGGAGTGAAGAATCTGGTGATAACCAAGATGAGATTCTTCGCTCCGCTTTTTTGCGCTAAGCAGCGGCATCTATAATGTGGCTGTAAAAATTTTTATAAAATATTTTATTTTTTCCTTGCCATCTTTACATTTGTAGAGTAGTCTCTACAAAGTTAAAGATATGGAGGTTTCTATGGCGAAGAAAAAATATGAGCTTACCGGTGCCGAGTGGGCGATTATCCAGGCTGTCTGGGAAAATGAGCCGTGTGCCGCCCCTACCGTTCAGGAGAAGCTCGAAGCCCAAAAGCAATGGACCTACAGCACCGTAAAAACCCTGATGGATCGGATGGTATCCAGAGGCCTGCTGAAAACAGAGAGAATCCGAAATATCATCCTGTACCGCTCAGTCATCACGAAATTGCAGGCGCAAAAAAGCGAGGTTATGCGCACGGTAAAAAGGGCCTTCGACGGGGCACTTACACCGATGATGCAGTTTCTGCTGGATAATCATGCACTCTCGAAAAAGCAGCTTGATGAGCTTGAAGCACTCATTAAGAAAAAACGTATTAAAAGCCGCTCTGCCAAAAAAAAATAGTTTCTCTGTAACAAAAGTTCTATACGTCCGTCTTATTAGATGGAGAACATATCATGAATGCGATATTGGAGCAGATTAATTCGGCGGGTTTGAAGTTTGTGGAATTCGCCCTGCCTATGTTTGTTCAATCCGTCGTTCTGATTGTAATTTTGCTGCTGGCCGATTTTGTGCTGCGCAAAAAAGTTCGTGCCGTCTTTCGATACTGGATATGGCTGTTGGTACTTGTTAAGCTTATCCTGCCGACCTCACTGTCATCGCCTATGAGCCTTGGATACTTCTTTGGCGACCAGTTTACGTATGTGGTGAGAAACGAAACACCCTCGGAACTACAGGCACACTTTGCAGAGCCGGAGTCGGCGAATGTTCCGCCGTTTATCGACCTGACAAATATCGAAGCCGACAGATTCACACAGACTGCGCCGCCGATTATACAGGAAGCAAAGCCGGTAGTGAAAAATCCGGCTGATACGCCGGCTATCCCGGTTACATCATTGTCCTGGCAGGGTGCTGTATTTCTTGCCTGGCTGACGGTCGTAATCGCAATGGTATTATTGTTATTACAGCGAGTGATTTTTGTAAGGGGCCTTGTCGCACAGGCAAAAGAGGCAAGCGATGTTATGGCCGATATCCTTGAGTCCTGCCGCAGCTCTATGTCGGTAAAAAGAAAACTCGGCTTAAAAATATCCACCAATGCTGCCGGCCCTGCTGTCTGCGGTTTATTCAGACCCGTGATTTTGGTTCCGCAAAATCTGGCATCGTCTCTGACCACTGACCAGCTAAGAGCGATCTTGCTTCACGAGCTTGCCCATATCAAACGCGGCGATTTATTTGTTAATCTTGTCCAAACCCTTTTGCAGATTATCTATTTCTATAATCCGCTGCTCTGGCTTGCAAATTGTATTATTCGCAGAATTCGTGAGCAGGCGGTCGATGAGATGGTGCTGGTGGCGATGGGTGAAAAGGCCCCGCAATATCCGCAGACCCTTGTAAGCGTTGCTAAACTGGCCTTTAAGCGCCCGGTTTTGTCTTTGCGGCTGATAGGCGTCGTCGAATCCAAAAGCGCGCTGTCGGTCCGAATCAAACACATCCTTAATCGCCCGATGCCCAAAAAAGCGAAACTCGGAATAATCGGCTTAGCTGTAGTTATCATCACCGGCGCAATCCTGCTGCCGATGGCAAGTTCTATGCCCGGCCCGCCTGGGCTGGTTATCAAAGGAGTAGTCAAAGATGCTCAAACGGGTGAGCCTATTGCAGGTGCAAGAGTCTTCGATGATGGCTATGGCCCCGAGCCGGATTGGGAGCAAATCCGCCCCGACGAGCGTTACCGGTGGGGGGCGATTACAAACGAAGCCGGCCAATACAGCTTCCTTACCTGGCCGGAACATCATACCATAGAAGTAGAAGCTTCCGGATATAAAGCCCAGCGACGAAGCCTGTACACAGGCCATTTTGTTTTCAATAAAAAAGACCAGGAAATTTTCAACTTTACACTCGAACCAGAAAAAGTTTCAGGCTCATCAGAATTCAAAAACACACTCCCCAACGGCGTAAAAGTTGAATTAGTTGGGCTTTTCGGTAGTGAAAGCAAAGGGCAGTTAACGTGGTGGCGGCCCGATGGGCCTGCTATGTCGATGCAGGAATCCAAATCTTATGAGTATCGGATTAGCCCTGATGGTATAAGGAATCGCGATGATTGGAAGTTTGAATACGGGTATATCTTGAAATTTATCCCTGCAGATGATTTGAGCAGTATGACCGATGTGACAGTGGGTCACAGTATGCGATACAAATTTCCGCGTGAAGACGGTCTCGGTGTCGTCTATGTGGAGTCGGATGAATATCAGCGCAAAAAAGGCCTGGCCCGGATTGGAGAGATTCGGGTTGCGGCTGCTTATGGGCCATCGAGGAGTTTCACTAGCGAACACAGAGTTGGCCAGGATACCGATATCTTTTCGCTTGACGATGGTTCGACAATATTACTTTCACCGACCCGGCCGGACCGTTATGAACCGGACAGGGGACTTATGGCTGACACAACAGTTAATGCCCCCGACGTTGATATCAAAGTATTTTATGAATCCAAAGACGGGAACATACGCAACGCC
>JAVVFI010000135.1:0-12186 GCA_032250555.1 Sedimentisphaerales bacterium | reverse complement strand
CCCGGCAGTCGTTGCCTTTGATAAGCGAGACTTTTGCGGGGCCTGCTTTACTGAATATACCGTTCTTATTGACGTATGGGCTTCCGGGTGCGGCGTGAGTGAGGGCAGGGCCAAAGTATTTTCCACCGAAGGCAAGGCCGGCAGCTCCTAATCCAAAACCTTTTAATATATCACGACGGTTGAGATGTTTTTCATTATTTTTCATAGAAGTATCCTTTCAGGATTTGTGACTTCAAAACCTCCTTAATCAGCAAAACGTATCGGGCGGGGGCAGTTGTCGATGAACTTGAGTGCTTCATTAGTAAAAATCTCGCCGGTCATTTCTCCCAGGCAGGTTCGGGTGATATATTCGTAGCGGTCGAAGCTGTCCCAATCCTCCTTTGTGAGGATATAACCGAAGGCGTCGTTAGTGAGACCGAAGAGGAAATTGTGGCTGCCGTGCATCTTTCGCTTTAGATAGTAGCCGATGTTGGGCAGTGCTTCACCGGGGATGGTGAGGAGTTGTGCATTGGCGATGTTTACGACGTTTACCTGTGTGGAAATATTGTGGGTGTCTTCCAGCTCGAAGCTCAATGGGGATGCCTGGACGACAGCTCGGAGCAGTTCGGAATCTACGGGAAAAACGATTTTTGTATTTGCGCAATAAAGATGTGGATTGGAGAGGACGCGAGCATCAGAAACAATGCGGAGAGATTCATCGGCGAGGAGTCGGCCGATGCGAAGGCACTCGTCCCAGGTACGCTGGTCTTTTCCGTCGGGACCTCGGCAGTCGGCGGTTACCATTCCTCCTATAGCGCTGTTCATAAAAATTCCGGTCCCCCCGGCGCGTTCTTTGATTCGGTCGTAAAGAGGGCCTACGAAGTCGGGGGAGAGGATGCCCTGGTCAGAGCCGATTACTTCGGGGTGACAAGCGTAATTGACAAGAGTAATGAAAGGTTTGCCTTTGGTATCGAGGGCCTGAATCACATTGCAGCGTGGGTCGTAGAGGCGCTCGGCGTAATAGTTATAGGCGATTTTTCCTTTGGCGTTACCGGTAGCAATTTTAATTCTTGCGGGCTGGAGATTGCCGATTGCCTCGTTAATTGCTTCTGCCAGTTTTTCACATACGTTATTGACGTATTCAAGGTCGAGAGCTGATGTTCCGGTTCTATCTGGGAAGCCGTAACAGTCCGGGGCGCTATGGGTATGGGTGGCGCCGATGAGGATATTCTGAGGCGGGATGGATGGGACTTTAGCACGGACTTTATCGCAGAGGACACCGGGGAAACCAAGGAAATCTGTACTGCAAATTGCCACACGAGTGCCGCTGTTTTCGAGGACCATGGCACGGACGGTGAGCCGGCCGAATATACGGGTTGTGGGATTCGAAGGTCCAACGCCACCGGAGACGGGCAGAAACGAATTAGGTGTGACATCGCGGACGGCAATGGCGGCGCGGAACTCGGCGCTGGCTGTCGGGCAATGCACTAAACAGACGAATACTAAAATAACCACTATAAAAACCGGCACAAAACTATGCTGTTTTCTGTTCACCTGTATCTCCTTTTATTTTTCTGACTTAGGCTGTAAGCAATTTTGTTCTCATTTAAGTTAATACTTCACGGGCCACACGAATTACGTTGCCGCCGAGAATTTTTTGAATTTCCGAGCCGGAAAGACCGAGCTGGACGAGGCCAACGGTAAAGAGCGGCCAATTTGTCCATGCCATGCTAAGCTGACTTTCCCGTGGTCCTGATGTGAGTGAACCTTCCGGCCAAAGGCTTTCCCATGCTTTTCTGGTTTTTCTTCGTGATGGAATTTTTTGATTTTCCCGGGCCGAGTTTCGTGAGGCATAGGCGACATCCGTACCTATGGCGACGTGGTCGGCACCGAAAGTTTTCACTGCGTACTTGATATGCTGCATCATTCTGGCGATGTCACCTTTTCCGCCGAGAAAGCTCGGGATACAACAAATACCAATCAATCCTCCTTTATCTACAATTGCGCGGATAACATTGTCAGGTTTGCTGCGAATATGTTCGTGCAGTGCGGCACAGGTGGTATGGCTGGCCACTATCGGGCGATTAGAAACTTCGGCGGCTTCGAGGCTGGTTTGCCATCCGCAGTGCGCCACGTCCACAATCAGACCAATACGATTCATTTCTGCAACGACTGCGCGACCAAAATCGCTCAAGCCTCCATCGGATGGCTCTCCACAACCATCACCAATTACATTACGCCGATTATACGTCAGGTGCATCATACGGACACCCAACTGGAAAAAGACCCGAATGAATCTTAATTCTTCTTCAACCGATATCCAGTCCTGAGGAATCGGCACACCGTTTCCGCTGAAATACAGACAGTGTTTATTTTGTTTTTTGGCAGCAATAATATCATCAGGTGCAGCCGCCTTGTAAACAAAGTTGCTCATCATATCGGTGACGTAAGTAAATCTCGCCAGACGTTTCAACAGCCAACTGACAGCCATTCCTTCTTCCCCGGCATTTTGAAGGATACTTGTAACACCGGCAGCTTCCCATGCATCCATATATTCTCGACGCTCAGCAGCATCGGTGACGCATCGGGTCATCATCATGTCCTCTCTGATGTCCTTGATTTCGATTTCCGAGGCACCATCTTCAATGGCTGCTTTTATTTTTTCACCGTCAACGGCCACACGGGGCGAAAAGCCGTATGATTCGACCACGAGTGAATTTGCATGAAGCTCAAGACCATGTTCCAGGTCTTTGTTACTCGGTTTGAGAATTTTCAAAGCTGCCTGGCGAGCACTTTGAATCTGCTGGTTGGTTTCAATCCTCTTTTTTCTTTCCGGATCATCTTCAATTGAGATGGCAGGTGTTAGAGAGTTTGAGCCTGCCCGGCTTTCTATTCCTGCGGTTAAAGATATTCCGGCTGAAGCTGTTAAGAATTGCCGGCGATTCATTATTTCGGCTGGCATAATTAAATCTCCTCTCGTTTTTGAGATTTGCCTTTTGCTTCAAAATCAAAGTTCAGAATACTGCTATTTGTTATTTTTCTGTGTTACCGGTTTTTTATTTTTACTTTTGCGAGGTAAATGCTGGTCTTGCCTTCGTGGCTTGAGTAATAGCTGACATATAGCATATCGTTATGCCAGAGAAGGCCGGGGTAACTCGTATCTCCGCCGCTGGGCAGTTTTGCCAGTTTGGTCATAGTGCCGCTTTTGACGTCGATATATGTCAAGGCGGTATGTGAGCCGCCCTGGTGCATTCGTCCTGCGGCAAGCCAGTATCCGCCCGGGATTTTTACGAGATTGGGGCCGCCGAAACCATTGAAATCAGGGCCGAGGTCTTTGAATTGCCAATTTTTATAATTCGGTCTGCTTATACCCAATAAGGCTGAGCTTGGTTCTGTTCCGCGACGATCACGCCGGATAATAGCATAACAAGTGTCGTCGGTATCAAAACGCAGTGTCACTTCATTCGGATAGCCCTCTTCGAACAGCTTTTGAACGTGGGGCTGGTAATTAATTCCATCAGAACTGACAAGCAAATCGAGATATCGCTCCGTTCCTATACCAGCGGTATAGGAGGCGCCGTAAGCTTTTCCTTTGTGCCAGGTGACGCACCACAGCCATCGTCCTGGCTGTACTACAATTTGTGGTGTGGTCCATTGTTTACCATCGTGAGAAAAACATACAAATGTACCGGTTGGAGCGGATTGGTTGTCTTTTTTGCGCGGGGCGATGCCTCCGAGAAGCATTAATCGGTTGTCCGGCGTTACGGACAGGTGCGCATCGCGGAGGTCTAAATCTTTTAGAGCAATGAGGGCAGCCGGTTGCCAGATATTTGCATCCTTCGATTCGAGGATGCGGATTTTACCGTCTGTTGAGACATGTCCCCTGCCCACACGAAATGCGCAGTAAAAGGAATCATTCCATTGGACGAGGTCTGTAAATGCACTATGGGGGTCCTTGTCCCAAATCTTTTTAACCTCGACCACTTCAACTTTCAGTGGGACAGCGGCGAAACTTAACGAAGTGCAAAACAATAATACTGAAATTGGAACGTATAGTTTTTTAGTCATTTGAATATCTTTACTTTACGCCTTTGGTTCGCATTTCGAGGGAGAATAACGATTTCTGGGCGGTTATAAAGAGGGTGTGTCTGTCTTTGCCGCCGAAACATACGTTTGCGGTCCAGCCGGCATCGATGTCAATATGTTCTATTTGCTCGCCGTCTGAATTGAAGACTGTTACCCCCCTGCCGGTAAGGTAAACGTTGCCCTCGTTGTCAATGGTCATACCATCGGAACCCATCGAGCAGAAAAGTTTTTTGTTCGAGAGTTTGCCGTTTTTCCCTATTTCATATACATAAGTTTTTTTGTCACCGAGGTCGGCAACGTAAAGCAGTTTTCCGTCAGGTGTGCCGATGATGCCGTTGGGGGTGACGAGGTCATCGGTTACTCGCACGAGTCTGTTGCGATTCGGCCTGAGGTAATAGACATGCATGCCATCCTGCTCCATTGGGCCCCTGTTCCAGTAGGGTCTTTTGTATAAAGGGTCGGTGAAATATATTCCGCCCTTCGGGTCCTCCCAGAGGTCATTCGGGCCGTTGAGCTTCTTGCCTTTATAATCCTTAACCAGAACTTTTACATTGCCCTGCATATCAATCGACCACAGCTCATTATTAAGGTCGGCGCAGGCCAATAGGTTGCCATTTTTATCAAAGTAAAGGCCATTTGCCCTTCCCGGGCTGTCGTGAAATATTGACAGCTTGCCGTCTGTGGACCATTTGTGGATTCGATTGTTGGGCTGGTCGGTGAAGAAGACATTTCCGTGAGCGTCAACGGCGGGTCCTTCGGTAAACTTAAAGCCGTCTGCGAGTTTTTTTACCTTTGCTCCTGGGACGATGATACCGGCTTTGGCAAAGTCTTCGTGAGTTAATGTTATCAGCTCGATGCCTTTTCCTGTCCCCAAGTTACGGGAGTATTTTCTGTCCTTTGGATTATTCCAGTGTTCGTGAACACCAAGGCTTTGTAATCTTTTCTCATTGCGGGCATGGTCGGGATCGTAGAATGTACCAGAAGGCGGATTATCCACCAGTGCCGCTTCATGCAGATAATCGTCTGAACCGGGCATTCGTGCATATTTTTCGATATTGACCTGAAGGATATCCAGACCGACAGAATCAATGGCGACGGGGTCCTGAGAAGCAAGCAGAGAGGAAGCCCAGTCGTTATTGAAAGGATCCGCCGGGAATTTTCTCGGTACATGTTCGACGTAGTGCAAACCGGCGTAAAGACCGTCGAGTAGATATAGAACAGTTTTACCCCCGATATGGGCGTGACCCATTATATCTACGAGGTTCCTATATTGAGCGGTTTCTTTCGAGGAAACGCTTTTGTGCATATCGAAGTAGCCTCGTTCGACGGGAGTGCGAATGAATGAGCCGTAATGGTTTTTTGCACAGAGGGTGACGCCTGCAAGCGGATGGGCTTTGAGGTTTGCGAGGTTGATAAGATACTCGGCCTGTTCAAATGATTTTGGTATATAGTCCTGCTTATAGCCCTGAGGTTTGCTGCTCCAGTAAAAAGGTGTGGATGAGAATTCTTCTTTGACTCTGCCGGCTTTACCGTTACAGTCCAGGTAGTTGACGTTAGGGAACTCGTTGTGCAGCATATCATAGTACTCTTTGGCGAAATAAGTCAAGCCGTCACCTATTGTGATATCGGCTTGTCTGACACCGGCGGCCTGTGTGAGCTGTCTTAATAAAGCAGTGATCATCTGGGGTGAGGTATTCATGTAATCTACCCAGTCCTGTAGGCTGTAGGTGTCCCGATTAACCGCTTTCATGGTGCGAATGAAGCCGACAAAATTGACTTTAATTGTAATCTTCTCACCCGGTTTGTATCCGACATCGCCTTTATTACGAGCTTTGTTATGGTAGCGGAATATCGAATCCCAGGCGGCGGCATCGGTGTTTTTGCCTGCGAGTGTGCGGATAGTCTGTGACATCATTTTATCACAAACCTCCTGGTTCGTATGCTCAGGCTGCCACAAGTGGCCGTTTCCGGGACCTTCCCAGTCGGTCGCATCGGGATCATGTGCCCAGACGACGCGTCCGGGATAAATGCCTTTTGCAACTCCTAACGGTGCATTTGCAGTGTGAAGCTCTGCCATGACCGGCTTTTCGCTGGTAACACTGAGTGCGAACAGCATCGTCCCGACGCTGACACCTATACATACCAGGGCTATGAGATAACGTCTTTGTGCGAAATTTAATTTGGCTTTTCTAAACGCCATTGTTGATGCAAAAAGGGCAGCGAGCCAGGCAACGAAACCAGAGGCCAACGGAAAAGCCATCCGCTGGCACGGATACGCAGCTCTCGAGGGTTTTGGTATAACTCGTATTAAAAACCAAATCAGTGATATCAGGCCGGCTATTGGAAATATCCACACCAACCAGCGATATTTTGTTTTACTTTTTAAGGATTTACCTGTTTTGGGACAAAAGTGGACATGGTTTCTTTTTGGGGATTGCATTTGTTTGCCTCCTGATACTGAGCTGTACTTTTTTATCTCCAACCGAGCAGATTAATCAAGACAGAGAAAGAAATCTGAATTCAGCGAAAGTCAGATTCCTATCTTAATAAGTTTATGTAAATATAATCTAATTTGCTGGAGATTACAAGTCAAAATCTTCTGATGCAGAAGATGATTATTGTACCTTTGAGAGGGAAGATCAATAAATTTCGAAATGAAATAATCAATCGCAAATATAGAAAAGGGCTTATACCGTATATTTCGATATAAGCCCATAATTGATCAATTCAGCAGTAACAACTCAATGATATTTATGAATTACAACTTATGGAGCGTAAAGGCGGATATCATCAAAGTACATCATACCTGAGCCGCCGGCAACCGGATTATCCTTGTTTCCAAGACCAAGAGTAATTGAATTGACATTGGCGAGATTTACGCCCTGGTCAGCAAAGGTTTGCAAGTCGATATTCCACTCGGTCCAGGCAGCTCTTTGTGCCGCATCAGGATTATCATGATTGACAACCGCGCTGCCGTTAAGAGCAACATACAAATTCTCAGCGGCATTAGCTGGTTCACCTCTGAACCAGATCGTCAGTGTGTCGACACCTTTTACTGTCCAGTCACGATTTGAAGTCAATGTCAAGGTTGCTTCGGATTTACCGACTGCATTATTGTACTCAAGGGGCATCGATTGATTACCACTATGGACGATAGTCTGCTCGGCAAATGGAGCATTGGCGTAACCAACGATAGAGCCATTTATAGCCGGATTATCAAAGCCATCAATCCAGGCAAGATATATCCTGTTACTCCCAGCCTCACCTTCGTCAAGGTCGTTATAGCTCTCCATATCGTCTATGATCAGGAAATTGGCAGTAGTAAAGCTCCAAAGGGGGCCTGTCCACGGGCTGCTGGCGTTGGCGTTATTGGCCTCATCGACGCGCCAATAGTATGTAGTATTCCACTCAAGCTGTCCAGGCTCAAAGCTCTCGGCGCCAAGGTTTCCGCTGCTTTTAAGCTCCAGAGAGGCTTCGTCTGCGCCGAAATAGACTTCATGTGTATCTGCAAAAACTCCCGGTACCCAGGTAAGAGTCGGTGTCTGTGTTACATCCACGGCACCGTTAGCCGGATCCGGGTTGCTCGCAGCGCCCTCTGTGGTGAAGCTCCAGACATTACCTTTATGCGTTTCGGCAATATCAAACTCATCGATACGCCAGTAGTAAGTCTTGGCCATTTCGAGTGAGCCGGGAGTATAAGTCGTGTTTCCCTGAGACTGGCCGCCTGTTGCATTGCTGACATCGTCAAAATTGTCACCGAAGTATACGGTATGAAGTTTCGAACCGAAACCCTCCGTCCAGCTAAGCTCCACATCCACAGCTACAGAATCGGCCCCATCAGCGGGGATTGGGAAGTAGGCCGTCTTAGGAGGAATACTAAAGCTCCAGACATTGCCATGCCAGGGACTGTTCGGCTCGATATCGTTGACTTCATCGATTCGCCAGTAGTAAGTTGTACCCGGAACAAGGCCATCCGGATATGCAAATCCGGGAAAGCCGACAATTATAAACGTCAAAGTTTGGTTGGCCAGGAACGTGCCTTCGACTCCATCATTGACATCATTAAAATTTTCGCCGAAATATACATCATGTGACTGAGCAAAATCTCCCGGCCGCCAGCTAAGGTTAACCCATGTATCCGGATATAAAGCACCCTCAGCCGGATCCGGAGCATAAGCATTAGGGAATCCTTCACCTCCCATCATGACAATCTGAATCTCTTCCGCAGTCAGTGGCTTGTCGTAAATACGGACTTCATCGAGATACCCGTGAAAAGTTCTCTCACTCAGCTCTGGACGATTACTGTTATATCCGATTTCGAGCTGGGCATCGACATCCGGACCGATTGAGAATGGTTTAGGGCCTTCTTCATCGACACCGTTAAGATAAAGTGTGAGATCTGTTCCGTCAAACGTAAAGGCCAGGTGAACCCATTCATTTTTCGGTAAAACGGAGAACTCCACTGATCCGGCTCCTTGATATGAAATTCCTACTCTATCAGTATATTGGGCACTTGTATGTGCTCCCCACAACTCGACCTGGAACATCATGGTATCTGCGCCCCATCCAGCCGACTTGGTGATAAAATGCTGAAAAGTTCCCGTTCCATCCCAGAACGCCCAAAGAGCAATAGTGAATTGCCCCGTCCCGTTTGTAGGGTCGAAGATTCCACAGTCAACACCTATGCACTTTTCCGGGCCGAATGAAAGTGCGCCGCCAAAACCGTCCGGGCCGGCCACCCATTCCGGGGATCCAAGCAGTGTACCATTATGACCATTTCCTGAACTGTCAGTGACGGTGTCGCCGGAACCCTCGTTAAATCTCCACCAGCCAACGGTGTCCGCTTGAGCATTGCTTATGGGAAGCAAGACGAAGAGCAGAGCAAAAGAAATTAAATAAATCAGTTGTTTGCACATAATAGTCCTCCTTTTAATAACTAAATGTGAGAAAAGTTATTGATATCTTAATATAATTTCATTCGCTGCACAGAACAGAATTCATTATTAAGAGTCCGTACCCGAGCGAGACAGTAATTCCTCCTCAATTTTTGAAAAACACAAGAATTGCACCTGCTTGATGAACTCAAAGCCAAGGATACCCGACAGCGCAGGTACAAGCTATACTAATATTATATGTATCAAATTATCTGCTTTCCTGCAAGGAAAATCCCTTGATTATGAATGGAAATATGTGCTTAACAGGTGAATTGCCTTAAAATATAAGGCAGTAAAAAATAATAAAAAAAATACATAACCGTAACAAGACAGTAACAATTAAATGGTAGCTTACCATACAGAAACGGCGGCTATTTTACATGAAGGTGCATAAAATAACGGAAATAAGATAAAAATTAAGGATAATGAAAAATGGAAACGAACAGATATCTTAAACCAGCCTGGACGCATAACGGTTCAGTAAGAACTGATCTGCCGTTAACAGTAGTCGCAAAGGCAGACAAAAAGAAAGTCAAACAAACAGTTCACCCTGGACAGCTCTTTTGTGTTGGTAAGGTTTATTTAAAGACGCACGACGGTTCGATAAGAATAAAATAATAACCATATATGAGTTGAAAGGAGAACAAAATGAAGAGTGCTTTTCTCAAAAAGGGATCGTTAGTTTCTTTGCTGTGCCTGCTGGCAGTCGGAGCCTGCTCTTGTATTTATATTGGGGGCTATGGTATGCAGGCAAAGTACGAACGAACAGTCCAGTTGTCATCGCCAATGCTGAACGGTTCGAGTTTCGAAGCCCAGACTCACAACGGTTCAATAAAAATCACCGGCGCCGATATTACTGAGTGCAATCTTACAGCTACTATTACCAGCCGGGCGAAAACCGAAGAAGATGCTCAAAAATTGGCAGAGAGGACGACAGTGAAGCTGGAACCCTTTGGGGGCAGTCTAATCGCCAAGATTAATAAGCCTATTTTTCTGACGAACCAGTCCGTGAGCGTCAGTTTAGATGTTCAGGTCCCTAATGAGAGCGATCTTGAGCTTACGACTCATAATGGATCGCTGGAAATAAGAAATATTACGGGCCGGCTCAATGGAACAACGCATAACGGAAGGATTACCGCTAAGCAGATTTCCGGCAGAACTGAGCTGCATACACATAACGGTTCGGTGACTTGCAGAGAAATTTCGGGTGATTCCCGATTGAAAAGTCACAACGGCAGTATAAGGGTCTATTATTCTGATGCTGCTCCGTCTGTCTGCGATATTTCACTAATCACATACAACGGGGGGATAGAGATTGAAACGCCATCGAACTTTTCGGGTGAGATTGATATTTCTACAAGTAACGGTTCGATAAGAACAGATCTTCCCATAACAATAGTGGGGAAAATTAGTAAGAGTAAACTTGCAGGGAAAATCGGCAGCGGCCAGGGCAAACTGCACCTTGAGACACATAACGGCTCAATTAGAGTACGATAAAGAAATTGAAAAACATACTCAGGTGCGCTTATTACCTTGATTTTACAGAAGGGAGGAAGAGACTATACCTATGTCTTTTTTGCTGTCTTTTTTTGACCTGCTTGTTGCTCAGCTGATTCGGTCCAATTTGGTTGTGACAGGAATGATATGAGTATTTTAAATTTTGTAAGTATATCTGCAAAAAGTGACTCAGCTCCTTCAAGTTCATTCTTTCTGCCTTTAGTCTCAAGTTCAAGTAACATATCGGATATTTCCCTTGCGGCAACATGCCTGGCTAAGCCCTTTAGCTTATGAGCATGTATTTTGATTTTCCCGGAATCCTTAGCCTCTATTGCCCCGGTAAGAAGCTCTATTGTCTGCGGGGCTTCTTCAAGAAATATTTTCACAGTTTCTTTAAGCACCTCTTCATCGTCATAAATCTTTTTAATTATTTCAAAATCAACCGGCAGCTCACTATACTGCTTATTCACAGGTTTGGCCGGTGCAGTCTCAGAGGATGCAGTGTCAGAACAAAGCTGGCTTAGTTGTTTAACATCGGATTTTGCGGAATCTATTCTCCGGCATATATGTTTACTACCTTCTGATAAATATTTAGTTAGGGTTTGAAGCAATTTCTTGTGCTCAATTGGTTTGCTTATATATTCATTGCATCCGGCCGCAAAGCATTTATCATCGTCGCCCTTCATAGCATAAGCGGTCAGAGCAATGATCGGTGTTATCAATCCTTCTTTTCTAATCGCCTTTGTTGCCTCATAGCCATTCATATTCGGCATTTCTATATCCATAAAAATCAAGTCGAATTTTTTAGTCAGGGCTTTTCGTACTGCCTGTTTACCATCTTCTACAATAGTTACCTTCAGACCAAGCCTTTTCAGCAGCGATTTGATAAGCACTTGATTAGTTCTTGCATCTTCGGCAACTAAAATATTACCTGTGAATTCAACTTGCTTTTCTTCGTCATCATTATTATCAACCTCTATCTGGTGGGGGATATTTTTCCTGTCTAAAAATGACTGTTTTGTTATGTCAACATCGGCAGGTATAGTAAGTGAGAACACCGAGCCTTTTCCAACTTCGCTGGTCATAGTTAGTTGTCCGCCAAGAAGCTCCGCCAGCCGTTTCGATATAGCAAGGCCCAAACCCGTACCTCCAAACTCACGAGACGTGCTATTGTCGGCCTGAACAAATGTATCGAATATTTCATCCCGTATTTCCTGAGAAATACCTATGCCGGTATCTTCCACATCGAAACGAATGAATGGTGTATTTTCGATTTCCTGCAGAGATACCTTTAAATAAATATGTCCTTTCCGGGTGAATTTAATGGCGTTACTCACAAGATTGATAAGGCATTGTCGTACACGCGTTACATCTGTGCGTATTTGTGCCGGCAGTCTGCCTTCTTCGATGATCTTAAAGTTAAGTCCTTTGATTTTCGCCTTGGGCATCATCAGTGATTCAACAGAGTTGAGTAACTGTCCTAACGAGCAATCAGCAATATCAACATCGACTTTTTGGGCCTCGATTTTGGATAAGTCAAGTATATCATCTATGAGCCTAAGCAGATTATGACTTGAATCTCTGACAAGATTAAGATGCTCTTTTTGCTCATCAGTTAGTTCTGACTCCGCTAATAAGTTAGTGAAACCTATTATTGCATTCATTGGTGTACGGATTTCATGACTCATGG
>JAVVFI010000134.1:0-12193 GCA_032250555.1 Sedimentisphaerales bacterium | reverse complement strand
CTCCAGCGTCCGCATAGAAAGGTCGTGCGTGACAGGCTCAAGATTCAGAGCATAATGAATGTCCATTCGAAAACTGTATGCGTCCAGAGCCTCATCCTTGGTCCAGTCCATGAATTCCCTGATCAATAACAGGCCTGCTATGGAATAGAGCTCCTTGGTCGGCCTTCCCATAGCAGGATCAAAGTGTCCGGAGATGGTCTCGACGGGCATAAGCTCAAGGATAATATGACGAAAAACACCTGCCCAGCCACCGAGCAGCCGTTTGCGTGTTTTTTCCGTCAGAACGGCGTCGAATGGATCAAAAAGACGTGTTTGTTTCGGGTTGACAATCCTTTGCATAATGTCTCCAAGTCTTTGATATATAATAGGTTATATTTTATACGACATGGCTTGATTGTCAACCCAAAAATGATTTAACTCCAAAAAATACAACAACTTATAGCACTTTTTTGGCAGTGACTACTTTTGACGCAGGCATCTATATAGGGGTAAATTATGCAAAATAAACCCAATTTTCAGGGCTATGGAATGATGTAAACTCAGCATATACAAAGGATTACATAGGTAATAGAAGTAAATTAGTCATGAAAAAACAAAGCCAATTTAGCCCAAAACAAACCCAATTCAAAGCCAATAAAGCCAAAAACAAAGCCAATTCTAAAAATGAACACTATTGCGTGGATAAGGCACTTTTTCCGTTCACATCGACCGGCCGCCGGTGTTATAATTACACCATACACTGTTTTCATACCATAAGGAGCATCCAATTGAGACAAAGAGATAAAATGATTGATTTCAAAAAGCTTTTAATTAAATCTTACATAATCACTATCTTGTTGGGATTATTCACTGAGCCCGTATTGGCTGAAGAAGCATCGGATCCCTTCCTTCTTACTTTGGAGAGGATTTTCAGTTCCGATGAGTTTAAGACCGAGAAATTTGGCCCTGCTCGCTGGCTCGAAGACGGCACCGGCTTTACAACCCTCGAAGATTCAAACTCCCTTGAAAGCGGAAAAGATATCGTTAGATACGATCCCGATAGTGGGACTCGCGAAGTATTGGTCTCGGCCGAAAGCCTCATACCTGCATGTGAAAAAGTACCGCTGGATATTAATGATTACTCCTGGTCCAATGATGGCAATAAGCTCCTTATATTCACTAATACAAAACGTGTATGGCGGGAAAACACTCGCGGCGACTACTGGATGCTCGATCTAACAAATCACAAGTTGCAAAAGCTCGGCGGAAATGCCGCTCCTTCAACACTGATGTTCGCGAAGTTTTCGCCGGACAGCCGGTTCGTCGCCTATGTTTCCCAAAGAAATCTATACGTCCAGTCCCTTAAGACCCTTTATATCAAACAATTGACAAAGAACGGTTCCGACCACATTATCAACGGCACATCCGATTGGGTTTACGAGGAAGAGTTTCGCCTGCGGGATGGCTTCCGCTGGAGTCCTGATAGTAAATATATTGCCTATTGGCAATTCGACACGGACCAGACCCGTGATTTCCAGCTTATTAACTACACGGATTCTCTTTACCCGAAAATCACCGCCTACAAATATCCTAAAGTAGGCCAGACAAACTCGGCCTGCCGGGTTGGCGTTGTGAGTATTTATGGAGAAAAATCACAATGGTTCAAAGTTCCCGGCGACTCTCGCAATCACTATATTCCGAAAATGCAGTGGGCCGCCAATTCGAAAGAGGTGGTTATTCAGCAGCTAAACCGCTTGCAGAATACCAACAATGTTATGCTCGGCCGGGTCCATACCGGATGGTTAGGTGAAATTCAAACAGGTCCGGTCAGAACTGTACTAACCGAACAGGATGAGGCCTGGGTTGACGTTGGCGACGACCTGAAATGGCTGGATGACGGCAGCAGTTTTACCTGGCTGAGTGAGCGTGATGGATGGCGGCATATGTATCTGGTTTCGCGGTGCGGTAAAAATATTACTCTCCTAACACCCGGCCGGTTCGATGTAATAAGTGTTCAAAGCATCAATGAGAAAAATGGCTGGGTGTACTATATCGCCTCACCTGATAACCCAACCCAACTCTATCTATACCGCTCTCCACTGGACGGCAGTGGAAAGGTCGAACGATTAACGCCTGCGACTCAGAAAGGCTCACATAAATACCAGATATCGCAGGATTCGAAATGGGCCTTTCACACATATTCATCTTTCGATACACCTCCAATTATTGAGCTGGTCCGCCTGCCGGAGCATAAAACTATAAGGACACTTGCAGATAACTCAGAACTGCGGGAAAAGTTGAGCGAACTTAAGAAACGCCCAACTGAATTTTTCCGCATAGATATCGGTGACGGCGTTCTTCTGGATGCCTGGTGTATGAAACCACCTGATTTTGACCCTGAAAAACAGTATCCATTATTTTTCCACGTCTATGGAGAGCCCGCCGGTCAAACTGTCATGGATAGATGGGGGGATAAAAAATATCTCTGGCATCTTATGCTCGCCCAGCAGGGATACCTGGTAATGAGCGTTGACAACCGGGGCACTCCCGCACCCCGCGGCCGCGATTGGCGCAAATGCATCTATCGCCAAATCGGTATTCTCGCCTCAGCCGACCAGGCCGCCGCGGCAAAAGCTTTAATTCGAAGTCGGCCTTATATTGATCCGGACAGAATAGGCATTTGGGGCTGGAGCGGCGGCGGCTCTATGAGTCTAAACGCCATCTTCAGATACCCCGACCTTTATCATACCGCCATGGCAATAGCCTTTATAAGCAACCAGCGCTTTTACGACACGATCTACCAGGAACGATATATGGGCCTGCCCGATGACAATGAAGAAGGCTATAAGAACGGCTCACCCATAACATATGCAAACCAGCTCAAGGGAAATCTTCTTATAATTCACGGCACAGGCGATGACAACTGTCACTATCAGAATTGTGAAGCTCTTATTAATGAGCTGATTAAGCACAACAAGCATTTTTCAATGATGTCGTACCCGAACCGCACTCACGCGATAAAAGAAGGCGAAAATACAAGGCGCCACCTCTACGAATTACTTACCGGATACTTAAAGGAGAACCTGCCCGCCGGGGCCAAACCAGCCGAAAACGTAAATTAGAATATCGCGATTAGTAAGGGGATCTCTACAAAATGATTTCCTGGCCAAGACCTTTTTGCATTGCCTTTTCATAAATCAATTGAGATGCACATACATCAAATAAAGCCATGCCAACCGACTTGAACAAAGTAGTCTCGCCCTTAAACTCGTCCAGTGACTTGTCATCGATAAGAAATCGCCCTAAGGTCATAATCTGCTCCCGCCGGAGCCAGTTATTTTTCAGCGGCACAATAATGTCCCCCGACTCATGCAAAGCATGCTCGGTATCGACGAAAACGCTCTTTAGCAAATTGAATAATGCCTGGGGAAACTCTCTCATATTCGGCTTGTAAGAACCGATCCCGACAAAATGTTTGCCGGCCAACAAATCCTCATTATCCGGCAACACAGGCTCAAAAGAGGTGGTGGCCGTAATAATGACCTGGCTGTTTTCGAGCAGTTCCTCGACACTGCCGGCCTGATGAAGCTTAACATCAGGAATCATCTCCGACAGTTTTTCTCCCAGAGCCGAAATTTTTTCCGGATACAGGTCATAAACAAAAACGTCTGTAAAATTTATCCCCGCACAGGCAACCCATACCTGGTAAAAACCCTGGACACCTGCACCGATGACACCCAGATTCTTATTTTTGCCCAGGGCCATATGACGAATGCTCACCGCACCGACCGCCGCGGTTCGCAAGGCCGTTAGAGCAGGGCCGTTAAGCAATGCAAGGGGCACACCCGTCTGAGCATCATTTAGAACCATTATGCCATTCAGGACCGGGACATTCTTTTCAGGATTCTCCGGGAATAGAGTCACAAGCTTGGTTCCGAAGCAATCTTCGATGAAACAAGGCATAAGCAGCAAAGTGTTTTTTTCGTAATCTACGCCCATCCGTTGCGGCATGTGAAATTCTTTTTTTTCGTATATGCGCATTGATGTTTCGATGGCATTTAATACCTCATCAATTGAAGCGGCTTTCAAAATATCTTTTTCGGTTAAATAAATCATTTGTTCCGATTCCTTTTAAGCTTGCTGAATATCCAATTCTACCGCTGAAACCGAAGCTGGGGGGAATGTCCACAAGCCGCTGCCGGGCAGGTCCTTTTTGACGGGAACTATCAAGTCGGATTGGGTTTGTATAACCTCGAATTCAGGATTTGCTGCTAATTCAAAAATACGACCTGCTCTTATCTTCATACCATTTATCGCAAATTTAGCTGTGCTGGAGCGTTCTCTATTCGTATTGACTACATGTAAAAATATCCGGTCTCCCGTTCGGCTGGCAGTAACATCAAGACCATCCGGCGCTTTGCTTACATCAACGGCCTTGTTCCCGGTATGATGCCGGTAGAGACTCATGACAATAGCAACCGGCATCATAAATGATTTTCCACTCGGGACAGGAATCATAATGGCGTTAACCTGCCACCTGGTGCCGCAGAAATCGGCTAATGTTGCAATCTTGAGTTTGTCACCGTGCCTTTCATGAACATTTAACAGCCTTGCATTTGCAACTCCCGCCGCCCACGTGGAAAGTACCTCACACCTGTTACGGCCCGGCAAGGAAAAATGACTTTCAGTCATAGCCAGGTGTACCGGATAGTCAGCCACTTCCTCACGCATCTCTCTGATACGGGTTTCATGAACGTTGCCGGCATTCATCAGCCGTTCCCATGTCCACGCCGGGTCCTTTCGGTACTCAATTCCCCGCAACGGGGAATTTTTAATGTTTCGATCAGGATTGTACATATGATGAAAAGCAATGTACTTCAGATGCTCGCCTGCGATATCGAGCATTCGGCGGGCCCATCTCCTGTCACCCCAGCCAATCAAATCAATGCCAGGGTCTTCTTTTCGCATGGCTTTAGCGAAGGCAATGGTCTTCTTTGCGGCGGTCTCGCAGTCGAAAGCATTTCGGTCGTATGAGGTTTCATTTCCAATCTGCCACAGGCGGATATTATAAGGTTTTTTTACTCCGTGTTTGATTCGCTCGGTGCTGTCGGGAGCGTTACAATATCGTACCCACTCGGCCGCTTCCTCGGGACCCGCCCAGCGAATGCTGCCTTTGGGATCGTGCTGCCATCTCTTTCTGCCGTCCGACTCGAAGTTTACACTCATAAGCGGATCGGCCCCGGTTTGCCGGCAGAAATCCACGAATTCATGGGTACCGACCTGATTTGACTCGATTCCGCCCCACAATAAATTGATCATCGGTTTTCGCTGGTCCCGCGGCCCCACGGCCTCTTTCCATTTATAATAAGAGCTAAAGCAACCGCCCCATCGTATAAGAGAAGGTGAAAGCTTTTTGGTAATCTCCACAACATCCTCTCGCCAGCAGTCTCGCTTGAAATCCCATGCCGCCGCCACTGAACCATCTGTTACACCCAAAGGCTCCATGAACTGCATATAAAGATAGGGTGACAGGTCGAATCGCGGTTCAGGATTGACTGCAAGTAATGAAGTTTTTTCTCCGGCATAAGCTGTCGGCATCGCCAGCGAAACAGCTCCCAAACCGATCGCCTTTATGAAATCACGCCGTGTGCTGTTTTGTCCACTCATATTTGAATCCTCCTTCACTCAGATGAATCAGAAACCTTCCTTGATGATTTGGATTTGTGTTTCCGTTCTTTAATGAGATGACTCAGCGCCAGAACGGGATGACTGCTCAGCATTCTCGGCCCGGAGTATCGCATGACATCTCGTATCCGCTCGCGCATCTCGGGCTTATAACAATGTATTTCACATTGAGAACATGGGCCCTTCTCCTGGCCAAAAGGACATTTCTGCAATCGCTGCTCTGCGTATTCGCATAACTGCCGGCAATCGGGGCATAATTGTTTGCCGGCGCTACCATGATGATTCCGGCAATATATCCTCAACATCGCCAAAAGAGTTTTCTTTTCTCGTTCTAATTTGTCACGTTTTAGTGCCATATACTTTTTCTCATATCATATCTATGCTGTGCATAATACAAGACCGTCCGTGTTTTTTTATGCTACTGCTTATCCTGTTTCCAGTCAAGATAAGTTAATCGTTTAGACGGCCTGTGATGCGTTATTTTATAGATTTTGTGAGATGGTACAGGTAGCACTTGAATCCCAAGGCCACAGAAGATAACATAAGGTATTTGTTCGCCAAGTTATTATTAGAAATGAACTTGCCGTCCGAAGTTTATATAAACAAATACTCAAAGGATTAGTGATTTATGGCCGTTGTAACATTGAGTGACATCCATATAGCTTTCGGGCCGGAGGTCGTTTTAGATAAGTTGAATCTTCAATTCCATGCCTGTGAAAAAGTCGGCATGGTAGGGGCCAACGGTTCAGGCAAGAGTACAATTCTGAATTTAATTATTGGCAGGGTTGTCCCGGACATGGGGCGGGTGATCAAACAAAAAGGCCTGCGAATCGGCTATTTGCCGCAGGAGGCAACGTTCAAAGGCAATCGTACTGTTATGGAAGAGATGCACGCAGGAGTAGAGCATTTGCTCAGACTCCAGCGGGCGATCCAGAGTGCCTCCGGTGAAATGGAAAGCCTGAGCGGTTCGGCACTACAGTCAAAAATGAAGCAGTATGATCGCTTGTGTCATGACTTTGAAATTGCCGGCGGATATGCATACGAAGTCCGCATACAGACTACTCTGGCGGGTCTGGGCTTTGAGGCAGAGCTGCATCAGGCTAAGATTTCGGCCCTTAGCGGCGGCCAGTTGTCGCGACTGGGTCTGGCCCAGGTATTGATGCTCGATACCGACCTGCTTCTTCTGGACGAGCCGACCAACCATTTGGATATGCCGGCCACAGAATGGCTGGAGAGGTTTTTGGCCGGTTATAGCGGGGCCGCCGTTATCATCAGCCACGACCGGAGTTTGCTTGATAAAGTGGCATGTAAAATTATTGAAGTAGAAAAACGGCAGGCAAAGGTATGGAACGGCAATTACAGCAATTACATACAAACAAAAGAGACAGTGCGGCTGCAACAAGAGAGGGAACACACTAAACGTACCGAGATGGTCGATCGCACACTGGACTTCATTGCCCGCAATAAGGACCAGGAGGGCATGCGCAAGACAGCCCGCGGTCGAAAAACCCGCTTAAATCGCTTGCTCAAAGATAATCCGGATTATCTGGAAAAGCCGTCGAATTCCAAAACAATCAACTTCTCATTCGGCAATATAGATAGAGCAAGTGACCTGGTGCTGCGCTGCGAGGCAATGGGTAAATCCTTTGGTGAACTGACACTCTTCGAGAACCTTTCGTTCGATGTTCTAAGCGGTGAACGCCTTGGTATCACCGGGCCGAACGGTACAGGAAAGAGTACTTTTTTGCGATTAGCTCTGGGCCAGATTGAACCATCCGCAGGCAGCATTCGCATGGGGAAGAGTCTCCGCATCGGTTATCTTGACCAGCACGGTGACGTACTTGATTCGTCCATGAGTGTTCTGGACGAAGCTTTAAGCGTTAATCCCAACCTCTCATCAGAAAAGGTACGTAATAGATTGGGCGCCTTTCTATTTACAGGTGACGATGTGTTCAAGCTGTGCGGAGATCTGAGCGGCGGTCAGCGTAACCGTTTGATGCTTTGCAAATTAGTTCTGTCTGAACCCAACGTATTGGTCATGGACGAGCCGACCAACCATTTGGATATTGCCAGCCGGGAGATGCTGGAAACCGCGCTGACCGGCTATAAGGGAACGATGATTGTGGTAAGTCATGACCGATACTTTCTGGATCGTGTTGTAGATAAGCTGATAGTGATTGGCACAGATGAACTGGGGCATCGCTGCATTGGCAAGACAGAATTCATCGACATAAAACCTGTTTACTCGTACTATACATCCCTGGTTTGCAAGCGATTGGAAAGCCGGCAGCAGAAGTTAAAATCACATGCCGGAGGGTCTCGAAAACGCCGGCCTGCCAGTGCAGAGAGCAAGCCGCGAGCCAGGACACCAAAAGAACTTAAGCGCTTCAACAAATATTCCATTGAACAGATCGAAGAGCTGATAATGGCACTTGAGCAGGAATTGGCCGACATGAAGGAACGTTTCGGTGATGCAGTAATTTATAAGAATCCCGAGCAGCTTGCCCAATTGCAGCAGACATATGATGACACAACAACTGAATTAAACCTGCTGTATCAGGCGTATGAACTGCGGGATGGATAAAGGATTCTTTAATTACGGAAAGCTTTAAAAACAGATTTTAAAAAACCCCCTGCTTTACGGAACGGAGGAGAGGGTGAATAAAGCAGGGGCTCAAAAGAGAAGTAAGAGTGGAAACAGGAGCTTCACTCTTAATATATATTCAATATACTTTACTACCTCCTTTCATGGCAAAAGAACCATTAATGTCTATATATATGTGCCAGTGTCAATGCCGAATGTAACGGTATTTAAACAGTTTTATTTTCGTGCCAATCAGCCCGATATTCGATAAAGTTAAAATCATGAAATACCGTGCCTATCTTGACATCGAAACTACGGGGCTTCACCGTCACTATGCGGATTTAACCGTTATCGGTATCGCCTTTGAAAAGAGTAGAAAATGTCAGGTAGTTCAGCTTATCGGAGACGATTTATACGAAGAAAAGCTGCTGGACAGCCTTGATGGTGTAGATGAGATTTATACTTATAACGGCAGCCGCTTTGATTTACCCTTTATTAAGGCCAAGCTTGGAGTTGATCTTAATGGGTGCTTTAAACATACCGATTTAATGTATGATTGCCGGCGGCATAAACTCAAAGGTGGACTCAAAGTAGTTGAGAGACTGCTGGGCATCAAAAGGCAACTGACTGTGGTAGATGGATATATTGCCGTGCAGTTGTGGTTTGATTATGTAAACAACAATAATAAGCAAGCCCTGCGAACGCTGTTAGAGTATAATGAGGAAGATGTTGTTAATTTGCGTATTCTCAGGCGAAAACTAAAAGTCAAATAATACAATAACTTTGTATGAATAGTTCGATTTTCGTATTGGAAAAATATGGAGTCCGTAGTTACTATCCCGGCATGTGGAGATAATTTTATTTATCTCTATCGATATGATAAAAACAATGCTCTGGCAGTTGATCCATGCGACAGCTCTTTGGTACTGCGTAATTTAAAAGAACACGACATGAATCTTACAACGATTCTTATAACACATCACCATTGGGACCATACCGGCGGTGTTTCCGACTTGAAGAAGAAAACCGGCTGTGAGGTTATCGGTTCAGATAAAGGTCGAATACCAGCGATTGATCGCGTTGTCGATGACAAGCAGGTTCTGGCAATAGGTAATATCGAAATACAAGTTATTGCTACTCCCGGCCATACGAACACGTCCGTTTGTTATTATATTCCTGAATCAAATGACAAACGTAAGATTCTCTGGACTGGTGATACAATGTTCGCCGGGGGCTGCGGCAGAATCATGGAATGCAACGCACAAACAATGTTCGATTCTTTGCTGAGGTTGGCGTCTTTAGCCGACGATACGCTCGTCTATTGCGGACATGATTATACGCTGGAAAATTATGAGTTTGCGATGAATATTGAGCCGGACAATAAAGCTGTCAAACAACGCCTGCAGGAGATAAAGCAAACTATAAGGGCAGGTGGATTTACTGTCCCTTCGACCATATTGCAGGAAAAGACAACAAATATTTTTTTACGGTCGGATACTAACGAAATTAAAACCGCTCTTAAAATGCCAGATGCCGGGGCAGTAGATGTCTTCGCGGAATTGCGTCGGCGAAAAGATAGTTTTTAGAGCATCCCTATAGTAATAAGAAACGAATGTAGAGAGTAGTATAAGTGAATCCTAAACAGAAAAGTACAATTCTTATTACCAGCTCAGAAGGGCTGGTTGATTATGTCCGTCGGGAAGTCGAGGATTTAGGCTACCAAAGCGGAGATTCTCACAAAACAGGGCTTGAGGTGGAAGGTGACCTTTATGATACAATGCGGCTCAACCTGTATTTACGCACGGCGCACAATGTTCTTTTCCTTCTGAAGCAGTTCAAGTGTAACGGCCCCGACGAACTTTATCGCAATGTAAAGCGCCTGCCCTGGGAGGAAATAATTTCTCCGCAGGAATACGTTAGTGTTGTGGGCAAAGTTAATACTGCGTTAGTAGGTAATTCCATGTACGCTAATTTAAAGGTCAAGGATGCTATCGTTGATCGCATAGCCGGCAAAACAGGGTCCCGTCCCGACTCAGGTAAGGATAAGAACAAAGTGGTAGTGCAGTTTTACTGGAAAGATGATTACTGCTGGGTTTACCTGAACACTTCGGGCCAGAAACTTTCAGACCGCGGCTATCGCAAGATGCCCCATAAAGCTCCGCTGCGTGAATCTTTAGCCGCCGCGATAATCATAGCGACCGGTTACGACGGCAGTGAGCCTCTGATTTGCCCGATGTGCGGAAGCGGGACGCTTGCGATAGAAGCGGCGCTTATTGCAAGCAGGCGGCCTCCCGGCCTGCTGCGAAGCAACTACGGTTTTATGCATGTGAAATATTTTGACGAGCCCGGATGGCGACAGATGCGCGGTGAGGCATTGAAGATGAGCAAAATGCGCGGCGGCAAAGCGGATTTCAAACCGGCACGGATTATCGCTACGGATATTGATGCCGGTGCTGTGGAGGCCGCCCGTAAAAACGCAATGACGGCGGGGGTGTCACACTTGATCGATTTTGATGTTTGTGACTTTGGTGACACTGTAATACCACCGGGGGCGGGGATAGTCATTATGAATCCGGAATATGGTTTGCGTCTGGGTGAAATTGAGAAACTGCAGAAAATTTATAAACGCATCGGCGACTTCTTCAAACAGAAATGTGCCGGTTATACAGGTTATATTTTCACGGGCAATCCGGCACTTGCCAAAAAAGTCGAATTGCGTACCAGCAGAAGGTTTGAATTTTATAATGCTAATATCGAGTGCCGCCTGCTTAAGTACGAACTTTATACAGGAACGAAGAAAAAGATGTAATGCATGAGCATTTGGTGCAATTATTTATCTTTACTCGCTATTCTGTATTCGGATTGATATAATGAGCTTTACTTAAAAGATATTAAATGGAAAGTGGACTCCTGTCGGTCCTGACTTGACAACAGGCATATCCTTATTGCTTGTCCTGGGTCTGCTGATGACGCGAAAGACAACGAAAAATGAAGTTTACAGACCTTGACTTAAAGCCGCTAATCCTTGACGGACTAAGAGACATGGAGTACGTAGATCTGACACCCGTCCAGGAAAAAACCTTTCCTCATGTTCTCTCTGGAAGAGACATTATCGCCCGAGCTGAAACCGGATCAGGAAAAACCGCCGCATGTGCCGTTCCACTCGTCCAGATGGTCGATACATCCATTAAAGCTATCCAGGCTCTGATTCTTGTTCCTACCCGTGAGCTGGCATTGCAATACGTCAGAGAAATCGCAGAAATCGCCAGGCGAACCAACATCAACCCTTATGCCGTCTATGGAGGCTTTTCCATCCACATCCAAAAAGCAAAGCTGAACCATGGAGTCGATATCCTCGTCGCCACTCCCGGAAGGCTCATTGACTTACTCCGCAACAGCACGCTTAGCTTGTCAAACGTCAAAACCCTTGTACTTGACGAAGCAGATAATATGCTCAATATGGGATTCATCTCAGACGTCGAATTCATCATCTCATGCCTGATACACGAGCACCAGACCCTTATGTTTTCTGCAACTATGCCCAAAGAGATTGAAAAGCTGGCCCAGAAGTATCTCAAAACTCCGCTCACCATCTCCCTTAACAAAGGCCAGAGAGCACCGCAGAATCTCCAGCATCACTTCCTGCAGATTAACAGCAAGAACCGACGCGAATCTTTGCTTAATTACTTAGACGAGGCCAAGCCAAAACAGGCTATAATCTTCTGCAATTCAAGACGTAACGCTGAAAAACTCCACGACCATCTCAAAAAGAAGCTTACCTCCACTGAAATCATCCACGGAGGCCTTGAACAGTCCAAGCGAACGTCACTGTTCAATCGCTTTCGCAGAATGGAAATCAAAATTATGGTCGCGACAGACCTCGCCAGCCGCGGTCTGGACTTTACCCATGCAAGCCATGTAATCAATTACGACTTTCCCGCCGAC
>JAVVFI010000133.1:0-12278 GCA_032250555.1 Sedimentisphaerales bacterium | reverse complement strand
TAAGTTTGGCCGAATTCAAGTGCCCCGGGATCAAAGGAAGCTCCTTCCGGCGCTATCTCAATCTTTTCCATAGCTCCCTTTTTACCGAACCACAAATCACGCGAAGTCGCAAATTCCGCCTCAAGCCAACTCAAGTCAGCATCAATAGAAACAGCCGTTGCGCCATCAGCAGGGCTGGGATTAACTGCCGCCGGACCATCTGAGACAGACGAAACGTTGTCATAACTGGCATGGTATCCAGCCGGCAAGGAATTTTGATTCATGCCAAAGACAACGCTCATACCGCTCGGATAGATTTCGTTATGGTGCCCCTCGTTCTCCCAGGGATCTTTGCCGTTCGTATCAATAAGTGTTGGAGTTCTCGCCACCAGGGGGCCATCTTTATATTCGTATAAACTGCCCGTGATATATACCGGATCTGAGCCAACAACATCCAGTTCAGCATAATAGCTCCTGGCATGACCAAGGCCCGGTACCGGCTCCTCATGATAGGTCTTCATAATGTCCGTGAGGTTGTTGACTGTCTTGAAAACTTCAAATCTGAAGTTAGCCGGACCATCCTGCCAGTGGATAAGCATCAAATATGTACTCGCTACTATACCGGGGGCCGCGCCGGTTAGTGAGCCGTCCGGATCAATGAAGTATGTCACCCTTGCCGCCAGGCCATGGTAATTCCGCAATTCACCGGTGACATTTACTTCTGCCCCGACACGGACATCTGTGAATACTTCTTCTGAGCCAATGGCCACACCAAATTGCGAGCCTCCGATATCAGACGAGCTTGTCTCATCGATGCTTAGATATTTGTTGCCGTCTGGATCTGCCTTAATGGTATTTGTAAATGTTTTAGTCACATCTGGAAAAGGATAAAATTTCCAGGTTGCCAGATCGAACTCATCACCGTCGAAAGTTTCCAGCCAGTTGGCCTGCGTTGTATTACCTGCTGATAGAATCAACCCCGACAATAAATAAGCTGTTAACAATCTCACCACTCTTCCGGACATGAATTTACTACTCCTAAAATCTAAGACATCAGAACATAACGCTCTGTGCCCTGTACTAAAATATTAGTTATTTTTTAATAACGACCATTATTTATACCATATTAGCCATTTTACTTCAAGCAGAATTCAGGCCAAACAGGCGGAAGTTAATGTTCAAAGTCAAAAAGTTCGTGTTCTGAGATAAGATAATTGGCAATTGATTTTTGGGCTTAAATCTGGCATTCTATTTACGAGCTAAATAATATTAGTATAATGGAATGATTGGAGAAAAGGGATTGGGCAGTACACTTTGCATTTCAATTCGACATGTTAAGTTTTAAGGCTTATAGGGGGATTATAATGGCTCAACGTTCAAAAAATATTATACCAGAGAATAAACGAATCATATTTTTAGGGATTCTCCTGGGGATGGTATTTTGGATTAATGAAGGCATTATAGATGCGGTCATATTTCACAAGTGGACCATTGCTGATGCTTTATTACCAAAGGAAACGCACGAATTGTGGTTGCGTTCATTCGTTACATGTATTTTTATAGGATTCGGCTTCTATGCTCAATTAATCATCAACAAGCTGCACGTAAGCAGAGAGCGATACCGGGCCCTGTTTGAGAATGCTCCCGATGCCATATTTCTCGCCGATCCTGAATCCGGCCAGATTCTTGATGCAAATCCGGCAGCTTCGGATTTGCTGCTCCGGCCACATCAGGAAATCATTAAACTTCATCAGGCCCAGTTGCATCCGCCGGCGAAGGAGAAAGATTCGAAAAACATATTTTCCGAACACGTTGAAAAAATCGCCCAAGAGGAAAAGCAGCATCCCCTGGAAAATGTTGCCTTTCGCTCAGATGGAGTGGAAGTGCCTGTGGAAATAACGGCGCAAATAGTCAATATCGGAGGCAGACCGGTTCTTCAGGGTATATTCCGTGACATTACGAAATGGATGAAAGCAAAAAATGAGTTGGAAAAGTCCAACGAACGATTCAGGACACTGCTCGATAGTCTTGATGCTCTTGTTTATGTTAGCGATATGGATACGCATGAGATACTGTTCATCAATAAATACGGACGAGATATCTTTGGCGATATTACTGGCAAGACTTGTTGGAAGGTGTTGCAATCCGGGAAAACCGGTCCCTGTGAGTTTTGTACTAATGACAGGTTGCTTGATGATAATGGAGAGCCGACCGGTATCTATAGGTGGGAACTCCAAAATACTGTAAACCATCAGTGGTATGACAGCCATGACCAGGCGGTTCCCTGGACGGATGGTCGTATTGTTCGAATAGAGATTGCCACCAATATCACCGAACTCAAGCGGACTGAGACGGCCTTGCAGAAACATACGCAACTGCTTGACGCTATCAGACATGCTCAGTCGCTTTATATCACGCAGGATGAGCCTAAACAGGTGTTTAATTCACTTCTTAATACTTTGGTGAAAATGACGGATAGTGAGTATGGTTTCCTCGACGACGTGCTGAAAGATGATGATGGTTCGTTGTATAAAAAGAGTCTTGCTCTTTCTAATATTGCCTGGGATCAAGATTCGCAGAATCTTTATAAAAAACTCAAATCACGAAATCTGGAATTTCGTAATATGCATAACCTCTCCGGCGCTCCCGCATTAACGGGCGAGTTAGTAATCTCAAATGATCCGAGTCATGATTCTCGTTCGGGTGGTATCCCGGAAGGTCATCCTCCCTTGCATTCTTTCATGGGTATCCCAATGTTCTTTGGCGGGGAATTAGTCGGTGTAGCCGGCATAGCAAATCGCAAGGATGGTTACAGTGAGGAATTAGCTTCTTTCCTGGATACCTTTATTTCTACTTGTGCCGGTATTATTCATGATGTGCGAAATGACAAGAGAAAGAAAGAAATAACTGAGGCACTAAGATACAGCGAGGAGAAATATCGCAGAATAGTTGAGGATCAAACGGAATTTATTCTTCGCTGGCGCCCTGATGGGATTCGAACTTTCGTGAATGACAGCTATTGTAACTACTTCAGCAAAAGCCGTGAAGAGCTGATAGGTTCAAGTTTCTTCCCATTTATCTTAGAAGAAGACTGGGAGAAGGTCAGAGAGAGGATTGAATCTTTCAGTTCGGATAATACTGTGTCCACTGGCGAGTATCGGGTCATTCGCCCGGATGGAAGCATCGGCTGGAACCAGTGGACGGACAGAGCAATCTTTGACGAGAGTGGTCATATAATTGAATTTCAGTCCACAGGACGTGATATTACTGATCGTAAAAAAGCTGAAGAACAACTTGCTATCTTCAAAAAATTCACAGAGGCCTCCGCTCAGGGCTTGAGCATGGCAGACCTTGATGGACGAATCGTTTACTGTAATGAGTCGCTGAGTCGTGTTTTTCTTGGTGAGGACAAGCCGGAAGATATTTTGGGAAAAGAAGTTTCATTGTACTATAATCCTCAATCTAGAGAAAAACTGGAAACGGAAATTCTTCCATCTGTCCTCAAAGAAGGAGAGTGGGCCGGTGAATTGCCTATTGTATCTATTAACGGCAAGGTCACTCCTGCAATCCAGTCGATTTTCCTGATTCATAATGACATTGGTGAGCCTACCCATTTTGCTAATATTGTAACCGACATCACTGAGCGCAAGCGAGCGGAAGAATTGCTGCGGCAGAGCAACAATCTGCTGAGGGAATCGCAGGAAGTTGCCAGATTGGGACACTACATGCTCAACTTCTCGTCAGGTTTATGGGAAAGCTCTGATATACTGGATTCAATTTTCGGAATTGGAGGAGATTATCCTAAGAACATTGACGGTTGGCTGCAAATCGTACATCGGGACCAACGGGACGAGATGTCTGCTTATTTTTCCCAGGTTGTGGTGGGGCAGGGTCAACCCTTTGATCGTGAATACATGATCACACACGTGTCAAACCAGCAAGTAAGATGGGTGCACGGCTTAGGAAAGCTCGAATTCGACAAAGAGGGAAAGCTCGTCAGGATGGTTGGCACGATACAGGATATCACTGAGCGCAAGAAGGTGGAAGAAAAGCTTATCGAAAACCAGGCCCAACTTCGCTCACTGGTTTCTCAGTTGACAATGACTGAGGAATCCGAAAGAAAGGAACTCGCGGGCATACTTCATGATGATTTAATACAAAGATTGGTCATGTGTAAGATGAGGTTGGATGAACTGGGTAAATCCCAAATACCGATGTCTCGAGGTAATTCGCTGGATGAAATAGGTGAAAATATTCGTGAGATGATTAAGGGCACGAGGTCTTTGACTTTTGACTTGTTTTCCCCTGTTTTGTACGATATTGGATTGGAAGCAGCCATAAGGGACTGGCTCGATAGAGAAGTTAAAGGCAAGTATAATATTAAATTTGAGTTTGAAGAAGATGGCCAACAAAGACAGATGAGCGAGGAACTTCGGGTAATGCTGTATCGGGCCGTCCGAGAGCTAAGCACAAACGTTATCAAGCATTCGAAGGCAAACAAGGCTAAAATCTCTGTTCGAAACAAAATCGACACTACGGAAATTATTGTTGAAGACAACGGAGTAGGGATTATGATAGACAGCACTATGGATGATTCCGGTGAACGCGGCGGCCTGGGTTTATTTGGTGTCCGAGAGAGGTTAGGCCATTTCGGCGCCTCCATGAACTTAGAATCCGATGCTGCCGGAACAAGGATTACTATAACTGTCCCGTTGGACTGTCAAGATAATATAATTGACAAGAGGAGCTAATATGGGTACCAGGATTCTCATAGTAGAAGACCATGTCATTGTGCGCGAAGGACTTTGTGCCTTGATCAACAAGCAGGCTGATATGGAGATTGTGGGAGAAGCAGACTGCGGCAAAGCAACCATAGAGATGGCTATGAAGCTTAAGCCTGATGTAATTATGATGGACGTAGCTATGCCCGGGATGAATGGTATTGAGGCCACTCGCCAAATCAAGGCTGAAATGCCTGATATCAAAATAATTGCTCTCTCTGCCTATGATAACCGTGAATATGTAATGGGCATGGTCAAAGCAGGTGTATCGGGTTATTTGCTTAAGGATTGCGCTTTTGAAGAATTAGTCAAGGCCATTCGAACCGTACTCCAGAACAAATCGTATTTAAGTCCCGATGTGACCACGGTTGTCCTGCAAACAGAATCCGAGAATCAAATGCCATCCGGCAATACTGCCCATAGCGCTATATTAAGCGAACGGGATATTTATTTGATTAAGCTTCTTGCAGAAGGTAAGTCGGCCCGGGAGATAGCGACAAAAAATAACCAGAGCGTAAAAACCATTGAAGGCAGAAGACGCAGGATCATGAAAAAACTGCACATCAACAATACGGCTGAACTTGTAAAATATGCTATACGGGAAGGAGTGGTTTCCGACTGATTTTGAATAAGAAGTTTTTTAAATATGTGGACGTCCGAATATATTCAACTCAACCTGAAAATAAAAAAATACTGTTTTGCAATAGAATATTTTCTTCTGGTCAGCCGCTAGGTCTAACATCTTTTAGCGCAACCAGAGCGAGCCTTACGCTTTATACGCCTCCATCCTATGGCTCTGATATTTGCCTGCCAATTAATTCGCAAGTCACAAAAAATCAAATCCAATGGATTAGCATCAGCACTCCAACAGGCCATACTGTAACAAGCTGATGGTTTGCATATTTTCCAAAAACACTCTTCTTAATACCTTGAATGAGTTTTGTTAAAACTTCCCGCTTCTGAATAAATACCTTTATAAAAAGGATTGGCCTGACAGACAACGATGTTTGTAAATCACTTTTCATATATCTTCACGCCTAATCCTTTGGTGACTACCGAAGCTCGGCATTGATTTCGAAACACGTCAAATTAACTGAATTCATAATCCCATATACCGAAATTGAAAAGAAGGAAATTTGTTTTAAAGAACTTTCTGAACTGGGGATAGTAATGATCAAACGATTTAATTTTTTCATATAAAAAACTCCTTCATACAAATAGCGAAGGATTGACCGTCCCTTCGCTATATTTTGAGATTTTAGAGAAAAGATTAAATTGTTGGGGGTTTCGAACCACTACTGAGTAGCTCCGCTGTTCAGGCCAAACTTAAAAGTCCTGTCAAAACAGAATAGTTATGGACCGTGGATACTCTCGAAAGTCCGTCTATGGCGGATTACTATTATAGAGGTATTTGCCGGTAACGAAGTTTAAAAAAGTTTTTAAGAGGAACAATTATGTCTGAAACAGCAACTCGGACACAGCAGTTAAACGAAGCGATTGTAGAAAAAGAAGGCAAGTATCTCACTTTTGCTCTTGGTGCCGAGGAGTACGGACTGGAAATCTTAAAGGTACGGGAGATTATTGGCTACATGGAGATAACCGCAGTCCCGCAGACACCGCAATACGTGAAAGGCGTGATCAATCTGCGTGGCCAGGTGATACCGGTAATCGACCTTCGCACAAACTTCGGTATGAATACCGCAGAAATTACAGAAGAGACGTGCATCATTGTTGTAGAAACCAGTCATGCCAATCGCAAATTCAGCACCGGCGTTGTGGTTGACCGTGTCCAAGAGGTATTGGATATTGCAGGTAAAGATATCGAGGAGGCTCCGCAGTTCGGTTCAGCCGTTAATACCGATTTTATCCTCGGCATGGGTAAGATTGGCGAATCTGTCAAGATACTGCTGGATATCGACAGAGTTTTGTCAAGTAATGATTTTAGTGGTTTAAATGTAGATTTTGAAAGTGCTTTAAGCACGGATGATAAATAAAGTGGAAGGAGATAAAAATGTTAATATTATTACAAATGAATGGAGATGAAAATGGCTAAAAACTTTACTATTGGAAAGAAAATTGGACTGGGGTTTGCATCAATTCTTGCGCTGACCATAATTTTGGGTTTGATTGGTGTATATCAAATGATTCAAGTGGATGCCGGTCTGATGGACATTACGGAAACTCATATTCCGATTACAGAGGCAATATCACAAATAGACGGTTTTGCAACAAGCCAGAATCTGGCGGCAAGCTTGTATGCTATTCACAAAGAACAGACATATATTGATGAATTTAACAAGTACGACGGAGAAGTGGATACACACTTTGAAGAAGCAAAAGATGTGGTCAAGGCCGATCAGGATCTGGTGGATTTAGGTTTCTTAACCCAGATTGATGAGATAGCGAAATCGCATGATGCGTTTGCGACGAGTTGTAAAGCTTTCTTTGAGGTCGTTAACAAGGCCGATAGCAGTGCTGAAGATATAATGACTGCTGCCGATGCCGTCAAAGGGACGTATGAACCGTTTATGGCAAAAGTTGACAGTTTTTTAGGTGTCAATGATGAAGAAGTAAATCGTGTCAGTGCTTCTGCCGAGATTGCAGCAGATAGAGCTAAATTTTGGCTGACAACAATTAGCATTGCTGCAGTGTTCGTAGGCTGTGCCCTGGCCTTCTTTATTGCTCGTGGCGTAATCAGAGCTTTAAAGAAAATTATCAATGCCCTTACAGAAGGTTCCGAGCAGGTTTCCTCTGCGGCCGGACAGGTTTCCGCTGCATCTCAGTCTCTCGCAGAGGGTTCGACCGAGCAGGCGGCAGGTTTGGAAGAGACGTCATCGAGTTTGGAAGAGATGGCTTCTATGACCAAGCAAAATGCCGACAATGCCCAGCAGGCAAATACTCTGGCTTCCGAGGCACGCAAAGCAGCTGATACAGGCACCGAATCAATGACCAGGATGAATGAAGCTATCAATGATATTCAGAAAAGCTCCGATGAAACCGCCAAGATTATCAAGGTCATCGATGAGATAGCGTTCCAAACAAATCTTCTCGCATTGAATGCCGCCGTTGAGGCAGCTCGTGCGGGCGAAGCTGGCAAGGGCTTTGCCGTTGTCGCTGAAGAAGTACGCAACCTTGCTATGCGTTCTGCAGAGGCTGCAAAGAATACATCAGCGATGATCGAAGAATCGGTCAAGAATTCCAAGAACGGCGTTGATATCGCCACTGAGGTCGCTAAGGTCCTTGAAGAGATAGTCCAGAGTGTCAGTAAGACGAATGATCTTGTCAGTGAGATAGCCGCAGCTTCACAGGAGCAGGCACAGGGTATCGACCAGATCAATACCGCCATGGCACAGATGGACAAGGTTACTCAGCAAAATGCTGCCAATGCCGAGGAATCTGCCAGTGCCTCTGAAGAGCTGAGTGCTCAGGCCGAGTCTATGAACGATCAAGTTGGCGAACTGGTAGCATTAGTTGGTGGTGCCGCTAACAAACAGGGCAGAAGCTCCAGACGCAGCCGTAATTTTAACCACGACACTGCTCAGAAGGCTCACCAGGCATCGAACAATAGTAAGCAGCACGGATTCGGTAAGTCTGACCATGCTTTTCACAAGATAGCCAATGGTAAGGCTCAAAAGCAGGCATCGAGGCAAACTGCAAAGTCGAGTGCACCGGAGAAAGTCATCCCGCTGAAAGGCGATGAAAACATCGGCACCGACGATTTCAAAGAGTTCAATGGATAAATATTAAAACTTCCTTAATTTTCTTTATCAGAGCCTCAGACGGGCTGTACACCCAGTCCCGTCTGAGGCTGACGTTTACCATCCGAACGTTATTATTGGCCATACAAACCGTGGCCTGCTGGACAGGAAAAAGCTCAGCTCTAAAGAAGTGCTCTGTAAGTCCAACCAAAAAACTTGACAAAACAAAAGTATATACTTAAGATTGCCCGTTGAACGGTCAAGAAAACACAACCTCTGGACTTATAATATAAGAAAGAAGATTGATAGAGCAAATTAGTTCCTTAGTTGACTTTAACCGTTTTAAAGATAATAAGTTAGGAAAATCTGGAGCAGTGGCAGAGTGGTTGATCGCGACGGTCTTGAAAACCGTTTTACCGAAAGGTAACGGGGGTTCGAATCCCTCCTGCTCCGTTAGGCAAGGTTACTTGATAGGGAGCCTTTCGAACCCCTTGGCACATCTCATTCGTTTTGCTGAGAAGGAGACATAATATGAAATTCGCAAAGAACATATCACTGATAATACTAATTTGCAGCTTCCTGAACACAACGTATGCCAAATACGAAAAATCATTTGAAACGGCACGTAAATCAGCAAAGATAGCCGGCTATTCCCTGAGCAAGACTCAGCGATGGCTCCACGAGGTAGCACTAAAGCGAATTGACCCGGCAACAGGTCTGTACATCGCAGATGGCAACTGGAACTATCGTGATACGGCCGCCGATTGTTATCCTTTCCTGACCTGGGCGGCATATATAGTTGACTCCGAGGCGCTGAATGGCCCGGTACGAAGCATTCTTTATGCCGAACAGAAACTATGCAATCACGTTGACCGAATACCCGTCCCCTACGACTACAAGAACAAAAAGAAGATTGTTCCGGATTACGACGAGATGATTTTCCAGGCATCTGAGTACGTCAAAGATGGCCTTATTGCGATTATCGAGGTTACGGGCAAAGATGAGTGGTTCGAGCGGATGAAAGGCATCGAAGAGGATATATGGAAGCATGCTAAGTACGAAACCCCATACGGCAAAATCCCTTCCAAAAACGTCGAAGTCAATGGAGAGCAGATCCAGGCGCTGGCAAGGCTTTACACTATGACAGGCCAGAAGAAGTTTCTTGAATGGGCAGAGCGTCTGGCAGACTACTACCTGCTGCCCGGCAATTTCGTTCCTACGCGCCTCCGGGATCATGGATGTGAAATAATCGGCGGGCTCGGACTCCTGTTGGGCGTTGAATCAGAACATAATCCGAAAAAAGCGAAGATTTACCAGCCCCTCATCAAAAAAATGCTCGACGAAATTCTCGAACGCGGTACCAACGAAGACGGTATAATGTTCGATACTCTGGACAAGCCCGACAGCCGCCTGTCTGACGGCTGGGGATACAACTACGTCACCTACCTATGCTACGACATGGTCGCAGCCAAACCGGTGTACCGGGACAGGATTGTGCAGACACTTGCTAATCTGCAAAAGCCGAAATACCAGAACTATCGGTGGGAAGGAGACTCGATTGACGGTTACGCAGACTCGATTGAAGGCGGGCTATACATAATGAATCGATACCCCGTCACCGAAGCGCTGGACTGGGCCGATAGTGAGATGGCCGCAAACGTGGTCTATTCTGACAAGCCTCTTGCAACAGCACCGCTGTGGGGCACGATGAAACTACAGGCAAATGGCATACGCACAACGCTGATACATGCATTGATGCATACCCGCGGATTGATTGCACGGCCCTGGCGCAAAGATCTCACGCTTGGCGCAAGTGAGACCAAAGATGGCCTTGCCGTCGTAATGACAGCGAACGAGGATTGGAAGGGACAGCTGGTCTTCGACATTCCCCGGCACCGTCAATACATGGGTTTTAAACGTGACTGGCCTCGAATGAATACCATGCCCGAATGGTTCACCGTGGAATCCACAAAGAAGTACATTGTCAAAAATCTTACCGATGGAACTCAGAAAACCTATACAGGAAAGCAGCTTCATAAAGGCCTGCCGCTTAAGTTAAAGGCCGGCCGGGAAAAATTGCTGCTTATAAAATAGTAATTGTGCAGTCTTGGTTTACTGGCTATACAAAAGGAAAGGAGGCTTTCCAATATGGTCTCACGTTGGTTACGAATAATACTCATGGCCGTCCTCTTTGTTAGCAGTTCTGATATATTGGCTCAGACGACTTCTATCAAACGTTCCCCGACAGATATGGAGGCGGACAGAGCGTCTTTGCGGGAGGATTTCATTAAGCTTCGTTTCGGCCTGTTCCTTCACTTTAACATGGCCACTTATGTCAATCGCGAATGGGCCAACGGATATGAAGACCCTGCACTTTTCAAGTCCGACAAACTAAATTGCGGACAATGGGCCGATCTCGCTCGTGCTGCCGGTATGAAATACGCCGTGCTGACCGTTAAACATACCGGCGGCTGGTGTCTCTGGGACAGTGACCATACCAAACACGATATCAGCAGCTTCATCAACTACAAAAACGGCAAGGGTGACATCGTCCGTGAGTTTGTCAACGCTTTCCGAGCCCGCGGGCTTAAAATCGGATTTTACTATTGTTTTCCCGGTAATTTCTCGAATCCCGGACACGGCAGCAAAGTCCCACGGGGCAGGCCGGATCTACACGGACTCCCCCCAGAAGCCGCCAATGACTACATCGGATTCATCAAGAAACAATTGACGGAACTGCTAACCAGCTACGGCCAGATCGACCTGCTGTGGATCGACCAGTATAGCAATAAATACACAAGAGCACGCTGGCCCGAAATTCAAAAACACGTCAAATCATTACAACCACGCTGTCTCGTTATCGGCAACAACGCCCACAATCTCAAAGATTCCGACATATACAGTTGCGAATTCCCATGGGACCCTAACGGTATGCCGCCCGAAGGAAGCACAATACCGGCAGAAGTGTGCGATAAAATCTCACGCACATGGTTCTGGAGCACATCCGATGGCCCCAAATACACAAAAGACGCAACCGAAATTGTCAGGATGCTCAGGCTCTGTAACAACAGAAACGCCAATTATCTTCTTAATGTCCCGCCGGACAGAAACGGCCTCATCTCCGGCTTGCACCTGAAACGTATGCAGGAAGTCGCCGCATTGTTGAGCGAAACCAAAAACAAAAGAGATAGAAAATAACATAGATTTTGACGATTCAAATTGGCAGGAAAATTCTCACAGTACAATGGCCGCCTATCTTGGAACCTTACTGATTGATGGATCCGGGTGATAGCGATGAGGCGGACCAGTTGTCAGAATCATTACCGTAATCGGATGAAATCCTGCGAGTAAGTGACTCGCCATCACCATCCGGAGCGGTAGGCCAGTGGTCAACTCCATCGGGAGAACTTTCAGGATGAGAGCCATCGCTGTAAGTGACTCTGTCAACACGAATATAACTAAGTGTGCCGGACTCATCCATGTCACCGGGCATCGAAAGCTGGAGTCTCTCACCTGCGTTGTTTAGGCTGCCATTGTAAGGACCAAGAATTTTCTCAGAAGGAACCGCCGGATACCGCCATGAAAATGCTTCCGGATCTTTGACTACCAACAAATATCCGCCGGCAGGTATCGTTACGGGAATGTCAGCCGGGAAGGTAAAATCGATACCGTCGGTAAACTTCCACGGCTGGGCAGTTTCAAAATTATATAAAGCAACAGGTTCGTTGCTGATGTTGTGCATCTCGATATATTCATACTGGTCATTCGTATATAAACCGCCAACCGGCCATGATGGATTGTACATTATCTCATTGATGAC
>JAVVFI010000132.1:0-12288 GCA_032250555.1 Sedimentisphaerales bacterium | reverse complement strand
CCGATACATCAGCAAGCTCTCCTTCGGATTGACTATCCTCTAGTTCGTCAGTCTTCTTAGAAGACTTTTTCTTGTCTTTCTTTGGTTTCTTTTCCTTCTTTGCTTTCTTTTCTTTCTTGGGCTTTTTGGGCTTCGGCTCTTTAGGCTTTTTCTCTTTCTTGGGCTTTTTCTCTTTTTTGGCTTTTGGAACTTTAGGCGCTTTAGGCTTCTTGGGCTTTTTAACTTTAGTAGCCCCGCCGCCGCCGGCCATAAATGCCACAACGGCAACAATCAACGCCACAACAGCCGCACCGCCCATAATAAACCAGATGAAAGCCTGGATGCCTGAAAGAATTGAAGGCATCACCTTTCTTGAGCCTGAAAAAGCTACAACCGCCGTGTATATGATAATCAGCAAAGGTAAAAACAGAAGCATTCCCAGTGTATTACTTGACATATCCGGTGCCGCTTCTACATACGGCCGACCTACCGCCATCGCAATATCCGGCGTCGGTTCCGGAACCATAGCAGTCTCATCGTCAGACATTTCGCCCACTTCGGCTGCAACTACCGCAGCAGAATCCGCTCCGACTTCATCGAAGGCCGGTTCGGCGCCTGCTCCTTCGACTTCATCGGTATATATTTCGTCCAGAATTCCGCCTAATGATGTATCATCCGCCTGCAGTGAAAGGTCCAGCAAACCCGAGCCGCTTCCGAAACTATCCAGATTTACATCCCCTTCGATCTCTTCCAGCGGCATTTCAGGCCCTGTACCAGAGGTACTCATCGGTACTGCTGTCTCCGCCAGAGTATCATCCGTTATATCAAAATCACCGTCGCTTTCACCGAGAACATTGATTCCTTCACCGGTCAGAGCAGTGTCTGCGTTGGTCAGTTCACTCTCATTCAGACCTAACGGAGCACCCGTTTCCGGCGCCAGCAAAATCTCACTTGTGCCCGAGGCCTCTTCCGCCGGTGCCAGCATCTCAGCTTCAAGAGCCTCCAGCTCAGGATTGTCACCTGCCGGAATATCAAGATCAAATTCATCGGTTCCCGCCATTTCAGGCTTCAATGATTCGAGTTCTAAATCCTCAGCATCCGGAATCTCAGGCTCCGATACGTCGAGTTCTAACGCTGACGATTCCAGTTCTATGGCTTCCAGTTCTTCTTCAGATGCTTGGGACATCAATGCTTCGACTTCCTCAACCTTGAAGAGTAAATTAGGGCCATCGCGAAACTCACGCAACTTGCCTTCCTGGACAATCTGTTTGATTTCCTCCTCTGTCTTTTTGAGCTTCTCGGCGGCTTCCTGTAATGAAAAAAACATCCCGGCCATAATCACCTATCTCCTACATGAAACATCGTGTCTTAACACGGCTTGCGCACTACAAATACAAACTCTATTATCAGTTATTGTATCCGGAATTAATCCAATATGCAACCTTTTTTTTGGTGAAAATACACTAAATCGACTTTCAAAAGGCTATTTTATAACATTTATGTCTGCAAAAACGCAACTATCTCAAAATCTACACCGCAATTTTTGACCACATGTATGATATGAGCCGGATATGCCAAAAGGCACAATGAATTAATTCCTGTAAAAAGAAACAAAAGTTATAGGACTATTAAATATTCTTTACTTGACGGGAAAGCGGCTATTTTGGTATAAATTATGTTAGTGAAGCTTTGTTCCGCGCATGAGAGTATTTACGGATTATGGTTCACTCAACCGCGGATTTTTCTATAGTTTTACAAATAGAGGAGGAGTTATTTTGTACTGTCTCAGATATCGAGTCTTCGATAACAACACTACTTTTCGCCCGGCAAATTCGGATTCATATATCTTTTCAAGAGATGTTCAGAAAAGTGGTTTAGTTACCAACGTTTTAAGGCCAGAGATATGCTATAATAATATATGCGGCATAAGATGATTCCGGATAGTTACCGGGAGAGTGTCAGTAAACGAGTATGAATTAATTGAGTTAAGTCGCAGAGCGGCTGATAGTAAGGAGGATGTATCATGAGAACTCGAGTAATCTGGTTGGCAGCATTTTTTTTGATAGGATTCATAATTTCCGGCCAAAGCCACGCACAAGACGAGGTCGAAAATTTACTTATTAACGGAAACTTCGAGGGCGGTGTTTCTGATCCGTGGGGCACATACGGAGGCGCTACCGTAGAAGTTGTTGACAAACTGGATGGGGCGGTGGTTGACGAGGATCCTATCGAGGGAAATTATTGTTTACATATTGTGGTCCCGACAGCAGCAGCAAATTTCTGGGAAACCGGTTTCAACCAGGGAGGGCTTGTTTTTGAAGCAGGTAAAATATATACCCTTTCGGTCTTTCTCAAGAGCAAGGAAGGTACACTGGATATCAATTTCAAGCCCGAACTTGCACAAGATCCATGGACGGCACCTGCCGAACAGTCGTTCACCATGACTGAAGAATGGGCGGAATATACCTTAACAACCGGTGAAATTTCTGAGGACATCACTCCGGCGGAGATCGTACTGCACATAGGTTATGCGCCCGGTGATTTCTGGATAGACAACATAAGATGGTACGAAGGCGAATATGTCGCACCATCTCTCGGAGATAAATCCTTTGCATCGTCACCGGTCCCGGAGGACGGCTCGTTACATCCTGATACGTGGGCGAACCTTTCCTGGAAGCCGGGAGATAAGGCAGTCTCGCATGATGTGTACTTCAGTGACAATTATGACCTTGTGCGTGACGGCGCGGCGGAGGCATTTCAAGGCAATCAGGGCGAGGGATTTGTCGTTGTGGGCTTTCCCGGATTTGCTTATCCTGATGGTCTTGTTAATGGAGCGACATACTACTGGCGAATTGATGAGGTCAATGACACGGAGCCGAACAGTCCCTGGAAAGGCCCAGTCTGGAGCTTTTCAATTCCTCCCAAAACCGGCTACAATCCCGATCCGGCTGATGCCGCTGAGCAAGTATATCCTGAAACACAATTGAAATGGACGGCAGGTTTCGATGCGAAATTACACACCGTATATTTCGGAGATAATTTTGACGATGTGAACAATGCTACAGGCGGCCAAGCACAGGGAGATACAGACTATGATCCCGGCCCACTGGAATTGGCCAAGACTTACTACTGGCGGGTCGATGAGTTTGATATTATCGAGACACATAAAGGCCCTGTCTGGAGTTTTACTACTGAGGGTGCTGTTGAGGCCCTGGCCCCGGCTAACGGCGATGTGGATGTAAATCGGACACAGATTATTACCTGGTCGCCGAATGTCTTTGCCGCTTCGCATGAAGTCTATTTCGGCACTGATAAAGATGCCGTGAAAAATGCCGATAGCAGTTCACCGGAGTATAAAGGTACGAGAACTCTTGGTACTGAGACCTATGATCCGGGAAAACTCGAACTCGGTGTCACCTACTATTGGCGTATCGATGAGGTCAATAGTGCCAATCCGGATAGTCCGTGGCCGGGCATCCTCTGGAGCTTTACGACATCCGACTCCCTTATTGTGGATGATATGGAGAGCTATAATGACCTTGATGAAGGCCAGGCCGACAGTAACAGGATATATCTTGCCTGGGTGGACGGATTCGACAATCCGACTGTAAACGGCTCTATCGTCGGTCATGCCAATGCTCCTTTTGCAGAGCAGAATATAGTTCACGGAGGTAACCAGTCAATGCCGTTCGCATACGACAATTCTGTTGGCAAATCCGAGGCGACTTTGACGCTGACTTATCCGCGTGACTGGACCGCCGATGGTGTCAGCACTTTATCTATCTGGTTCAGGGGCGATTCTGCTAACGCCGCCGAGCCGATGTATGTTGCTCTAAATGACAGCGCGGTTGTCACTAACGATAACCCTGATGCAGCAAAGGCAGGTTCCTGGACCGAATGGACCATCGACTTGCAGGCATTTGCAGACCAGGGCCTGAACCTGACTAATGTTAATACTATTACACTCGGCTTTGGTAACAGGAACAATCCAACCGCCGGCGGTGCAGGTATGGTGTACTTCGATGATATTCGACTGTATACACCGGTACCATAAGTAACAATTTGCAATTTCAGGAGCCACCAAAGTATTGTTGCTTAACTTCGTTAAGGAGGAATATTATGTGCAAGAAATTGATTTATTTGGTTCTTTTTGTTTTGGTGCTGAGCGTTGCTCTTACAGGCACAACCAAGGCAGAACTTGTCGGTTGGTGGAGATTTGACGAGGGCTCTGGAACTATAGCCTACGATTCGAGCGGTAATGGCAATGACGGCAGCTTCAATGGCGACCCTCAGTGGGTAGTCGGCAATTTCGGTGGTGCCCTGGAATTTGACGGCGCTGATGATTACGTAGAAGTACCGGATAATGAGAGCCTGCACCTTTGGGAAAGATTCACATTAGCAGCATGGATATATCAGGTGGAGTCAAGCAGCAGTAGAATAATAGACAAAATTGGTGCAGGCACAGCAAATGGCCCCCACCTGGATACTCATCCCGGGACGACATTAAGGTCCTGTTCCGGCACTTGTGTTTCTACCGCTGTTGACTACACATTAGAGGAGTGGCATCACGTAGCAGTCACTTTTGACGCAGGAGACGTGAAACTATATATAGACGGGTCTATAGAGGGAGAAGGAATTGCTCCTTCGCCTTTGGCCGGTAATAGCTTATCTTTAAGAATAGGAGCTGACAGCGATGGTCAAAGTCTCTTCATCGGCCTCATCGACGATGCTCGTGTTTACAACATGGCGCTGACGGAAGGCGAGATTTTAGCCGTCATGGAAGGTGCCGGAACAGTGTACCCGTATGCCTTGGGTCCCAACCCGGCTGATGGCACTTTGCATGAGGATACATGGATTAGTCTTTCGTGGCGGGCGGGTGATTATGCCGTCTCACACGATGTTTATCTGGGTGACAATTTTGACGATGTGGACGCCGGTGCCGAGAGTACATTCCAGGGCAATCAGACTGACACTTTTTTAGTTGCGGGCTTTCCCGGATTCGCTTATCCGGATGGTCTTGTTCCGGGCACAACTTACTACTGGCGAATTGATGAGGTCAATGACGCTGAGCCGAACAGTCCGTGGAAAGGTGACATCTGGAGCTTTAGTATCCCACCCAATACGGCATATTTTCCCGATCCGGCTGATAATGCCGAATCTGTAAGCGTAGATGTCACCCTTGGCTGGACGGCAGGCTGGGGTGCCAAATTACACACTGTTTACTTTGGAGAGACCTTCGAAGAAGTGGACAATGCTGCTGGAGGCCTGCCCCAGGGAGGTACTACATACAGCCCGGGTGAGCTTAAACAAGCCAGGACTTACTACTGGCGTGTCGATGAGTTTGATGCTATTGAAACTTATACAGGCGATGTCTGGAGCTTCACGACCGAAGGAGCTGTTACGGCAATTAATCCGGCTAACGGCGCCTTGGATGTAACACAAACACCTGTTCTCACATGGGCACCGGGAGTTTTTGCTGATACACATGAAGTCTATTTTGGTACAGATGAAGCTTCGATGGAATTAAAAAGCAGCGGCAACCTCGATTCCGAGAGCTTCGAACCCGGAGAGCTTGAGTGGAATACTACTTACTATTGGCGTGTTGATGAGGCCAATAGCGCCAACGCCGACAGCCCGTGGACAGGTCCTCTCTGGAGTTTTACAACGGCTAATTTCCTCATCATTGATGATATGGAAAGCTACAATGACCTTGATGAAAGTGAGCCCGGAAGCAACAGAATATATCTGGCCTGGATAGACGGATTCGACAACCCGGCAGCGAACGGTTCTGTTGTTGGTAACCTTAATGCTCCATTTGCAGAGCAGACTATCGTCCACAGCGGCAATCAGTCAATGCCTATGGCCTACGACAACGCTGTTGGCAAATCCGAGGCGACCTTGACGTTAACTTCCAATAAAGACTGGACAGTAAATGGTGTTACCACACTGACGATTTGGTTCAGAGGCGCTTCGGGCAACTCCGCCGAATCTTTGTATGTTGCTCTCAATGGCGGGGCACCGGTTACTAATGATGATCCTGATGCGGCAACGAGAACTTCCTGGACCGAATGGAATATCGACCTTCAGGCATTTGGTACGAACCTTGCTAATGTCAATACGATAACTCTTGGTCTTAGTTCGGTTACCGGCGGAGCAGGTATGATGTACTTCGATGATATTCGCTTGTACCCTCCGGCACCATAAGTGACAATTTGCAATTTTAGGAACAGCTAAACTAGTGTTTGCCTAACTTTGTTAAGGATGAATATTATGTGTAAGAAATTGATTTGTTTATTTTCTTTTGTTTTGCTGCTGGGCCTGGCCCCGACCAGTGTAGCGCAAGATACCGACTCGAGTCTTGTTGGGTGGTGGAAATTTGATGAGGGATTCGGTGATGTTGCCCTTGATTCCAGTGACAACAACAACGAGATGACACTTATCGGTGAGCCGACATGGGGTACGGATCCTGAGCACAGAGGTATCATGGTTTTTGACGGCGTTGACGACCACGCCTATATCGAAGGCACTCCATTTGAGCTGCCGAACTACACCATAGCGTTGTGGTTTCGTATAGATGGAGGCTCCGGTGACAGAGACATCCTGTCGGCGAAGGGACCATCAGGTGTAAATGGTGTTCTTCTGGAGATTGAGCCGGACGGCACCTTGCGCAATTTACATCGGTTCCCTTTTGCCAGTGGAGGCGGCTCCAACATTTACACCGAAGCCACCTATGATGACGGTGCATGGCATCACGTCGCAGCGCTCAAATCCGATACTGAAATGATGCTGTACGTCGATGGGACACAAGTCGGCTCGGAACCGGACACGACTCAGTTCGAGGGATCACTTGGCGAAATCTGGCTCGGTACTCTTGACCAGAGAGTGCAGCGAATGCTCCCAGGCGCAATCGACGACATGCGCATCTACAACCGCGTGCTGACTGAGCAGGAGATTCAGGCTATTATGGCGGGGCAGGCAGAGCCGCTCGCTTATGCGCCTCAACCGGCCGACGCTGCAATATTAGAACAGACATGGGCTAACCTGAGTTGGGGGGCGGGAGACTATGCGGCCTCACACAATCTGTACTTCAGCATTAATTTCGATGACGTCAATGATGGTACCGATGAGGCGTTTGCGGGTAATACTATAGCCACCATACAGGTGGTCGGCTTTCCGGGCTTCTCTGCCCCGGACGGCCTGCAGTTCGGTGCGACTTATTACTGGCGTATCGATGAGGTGAACGAACTGCACCCGGACAGCCCGTGGAAAGGTGACATATGGAGCTTTACGGTTCCTCCTCAAAAAGCCTATTCTCCCAATCCACCCGACGGCGCCAGATTTTTAGAGCCGGAACTGACCCTTACCTGGATGCCGGCCTTTGGTACAAAATTACACTCTATATATTTTGGTGACAATTTTGATGATGTCAGCAACGCCGAAGGCGCTGCTTCCCGGGTTGCTTCAACATATGATACCGGGCTTCTTGAGCTGGAGAAGACTTACTACTGGCGTGTAGATGAATTTGACGGCGTTGAAACGTATAGAGGTGACGTTTGGAGCTTTACAACGACATCTCCCGGAGGCGGCCTCAGAGGCGAGTACTACAATAATTCAACCCTCAGCGGTGAGCCTGTGCTGATTCGCTCCGATCCCGGTATTGATTTTACATGGGGTACGGCTTCTCCGGAGCCGAATATCGTCAATGACGACAATTTCTCTATGCGCTGGCGAGGTGAGGTGGAAATTGCGTTCTCTGAAGCCTATCGTTTCTATGTTGTCACTGAAGACGGTGTGAAGCTGTGGATCAACGACAAGTTGGTGATTGACAGATGGGACGTATTTCGTCTCAATGAGTATCGAACTAATCCCATCGACCTGCAGGCAGGTCAAAAGTACGCTATCGAGATGTGGTCATATAGCGATGAACCCGGAGCTACGGCACAGCTTCTCTGGGAAAGTGAACATCAATCGAAAGATGTTATCCCGGCCGCAGCATTCTCACCTCCTCTTCGGGCAGGTGCACCGAATCCGACGAATGAAGCTATAGACGTAAGCCAGACTGCTATCCTTGAGTGGAGTGCCGGAGAAGCGGCTGCAGTGCATCAGGTCTATTTCGGTACTAATGAAGATGCTGTAAAAAGTGCCGATACAAGCTCAACCGAATATAAGGGCACCAGGGACCTCGGCACCGAGAGCTATGACCCCGGAAAGCTTCCATGGGATACCACTTACTACTGGAGGATTGATGAAGTCAACGACCTTAATCAAAATAGTCCCTGGACAGGTGCCGTTTGGAGCTTTACGACAGCTAATTTCCTTATCGTGGACGATTTTGAGAGCTACAATGACTTTAATCCTGATGATCCCGAAAGCAACAGGATATTTAATGCATGGATAGACGGATTCGATAATCCGGCGATTAACGGTTCTATTGTCGGTTATGCCAATCCGCCATTTGCCGAGCGAAACATCGTTCATGGCGGTTTCCAGTCGATGCCGTTTGCTTATGACAACGCTGTCGGTATATCAGAGGCAACGTTGACTTTGACATCCAATCGAGACTGGACTGAAAGTAGTGTAAACACTCTGGTAATTTGGTACATCGGCGATGCGGCCAATACTCTCGAACCTATGTATGTTGTTCTCAATGGCACTGCTGCGGTCACTAATGATAATCCCAATGCAACACAGGAAGTTAACTGGACCCAATGGAATATCGACTTGCAGGTTTTTGCAGACCAGGGCGTGAACCTGACTAATGTCAATGCGATTACCCTTGGCGTTGGCAATAAAAATAATCCGGTTGCCGGAGGTGCGGGTATGTTATACTTCGATGATATTCGGTTATATACCTTAACTCAGTAAACTCTATAATTTGTAGATTAGAAATATTTTTAGGAGATGAAGTTTTAATGAGTGTTGAAAAACAATCCCGAGATGCCGGGATTGTGGTGCGTGTCTAAAGAATGGTAATTTTTTAATGGAGGACTATTATGTCTACGGTGAAGGTGTTAAATTTGGAAGTGTGCAAATCTTACTCAATGCGTTCAGCAGGGAAAGTAAGTTTGCTCAGGAATTTTGTGTTGGCTGTGTTTCTATTAGCTGCGAGTTCTGTGCTCACGGCGATGCCGTCCGCTTATGGTGCAGATGGATATGCTTTGGAATTTGGTGGCACATTAACGATTAATGATGATCAAGATGTTCTTCGATTGAGCACCTACACTTACGAGTTCTGGCTGAAAGACCTGGAAGGGCCAACCGGCAGCTGGAGAAATGTTTTCTGTAAAGGGGCGGGAGCTACTAACGATCAGAGAGGGCCACTCTTGGCGCTTCGTCCAAATGAACCCGGACTGCATTTTTCTCACAGCACCGGGACTGGTCAGGAGACAGCAAACACTATGGAGGGAATTCCATTAAACGAGTGGACACATATAGCACTTGTGCTTACTGATTTGAATGGAGAGCAGATAGTATATCAAGATGGGGTAGAGTTGGTCGCGGAAAGTGCCCCCGGCCTTACCGACTCTACGCAGACCCCTGTTCTTCGCATAGGCATAGGGGCTAATGTTGCTTTGGACGATTTTCGCATCTGGAACTATGCCCGCACCCAGGGAGAAATCGAGGCCGACATGAACCGAGAGGTCTCCGGGAGTGAAGATGGGTTGGTCGGTTACTGGAGATTTAATGAGGGAGAAGGAACGACAGCCTCCGACTCGTCGCCTTCCGAAAATCATGGAACTATTGCATCTCCTGTCTGGACAAAGGATGCCGCTCCTATCGCGGCTCCAGTTCTTGCTTCGAGCCCCACACCAACCGATGGCGCAATACTGGCCGATACATGGGTAAGCCTTAGCTGGCGACCGGGAGATGGTGCTGATTCGCAGGATGTTTACTTCGGTGAGAATCTTAATGAAGTTGACGAGGGAGCCGGAGATACTTTCCGCAGCAATCAGATCGAGACGTTTTTCATAGTGGGTTTTCCCGGATTTCCTTATCCGGATGGTCTTATTACCGGCAAAACTTACTACTGGCGAATTGATGGGGTGGAAGCTGACGGCACTACTAAGCACAAAGGCGATGTCTGGAGCTTTGCAGTTCCGCCCAAAACCGCATATCTGCCCGAGCCTGCTGATGGTGCCCAGTCTGTTGATTTGGAGCCTGTCCTTAAATGGACGGAAGGTTTTGGTTCGAAATTGCACTATGTATATTTCGGTGACAATTTTGACGATGTCAGCAATGCCGCCGGCGGTCTGCCCCAGGGAAATGCAACCTATAACCCGGGCACACTTACAATGGCCAAGACTTATTACTGGCGTGTCGATGAGTTCGATATTGCCGAAACACATAAAGGCAATGTCTGGAGCTTCACAACTGAGGGTGCCGTTGGGGCCCCGAATCCGGCTAATGGTGCTGTTGACATAACGCAAACACCGATTCTGACCTGGACACCGGGAGTCTTTGGTGCATCGCATGAGATTTACTTCGGTACCGATGCCGCCTCTCTGGAGTTAAAAGGAAGTGGAAACCTTGGTTCCGAGAGCTATGAACCCGGACTGCTCGAGTGGAATACTACCTACTACTGGCGTGTTGATGAGGCTAACAGCGCAAACGCCGACAGTCCGTGGACAGGCCCGCTCTGGAGCTTTTCTACGGCCAGCTTCCTTATTATTGACGATTTTGAATCTTACAACGACCTTGATGAAGGTGACCCGGGGAGCAACAGAATATATCTGGCCTGGCTGGATGGATTTGATAACCCGGCGATCAACGGTTCTATCGTTGGTCATACCGATCCTCCTTTTGCCGAGCAGACTATTATTCACGGCGGTTTACAGTCGATGCCATTGGCATACGACAACGGAGTAGGCAAATCAGAGGCGACTTTAACATTGACATCCAATCATGACTGGACAATCAAAGGTATCAACACACTGACGATCTGGTACCGAGGCAGTGCGGGCAACGCTGCCGAGCAAATGTATGTTGTTCTCAATGGCAATGCAGTAGTCAACCATGATAATCCTGATGCTGCACAGAGAGCTTCCTGGACCGAATGGAATATCGATTTGCTGGCCTTTGCCGACCAGGGTGCGAACCTTTCCAATATTAATACGATTACTATTGGTCTTGGTAACAGGGCTAATCCGATTGCCGGCGGTGCGGGTATGTTATACTTCGATGATATCCGTCTATATGCTAAATAGCCGGGAACACCGGAAATGGCAAATTATTAATTTTCCAAGATGAGGTTTTTAAGATATATTAACAAAAATCCCGAAATGTCGAAATTTTGGTACGAGGCCATAGCATAGTAATTTTAACTTTATTTAAGGAGGATTATTATGTACAGGAAATTGATCTGTTTATTTTCTTTTGTTCTGGTTCTGGGTCTTCTTGGCAGTGCATCAGCCGAAATAGCAGGACACTGGAGATTCGACGGGAATTTGGATGATTCCATCGGAGGCTTACAAGGAACATTTAGTGATGGATCGCCCACATATGTGAAGGGCAGAATAGGGCAAGGGATTGAGTTCGACGGTGTGAGCCAATTCGTAAATCTACCTTCGGAGAACCCTTCAGCCTACACGATTACCTTATGGGTCAGACCAGCACGTACGGATGCTGCCAGCGTAATTGTACGCACGAGCAGTTCAGGTCAGACTACCCACTGGTCGCACCAGTTGCGAATTAATCCTGAAGGTGTGTTTCAACATTACCTGTGGGTTGGTTCAGAGCGCAACGTGATAGGAACGACGCTCGTTGAAGCGGACGAGTGGTATCACGTAGCTATTGCAGCTGCCAGTGATGGTACAATGCATCTATACGTTAATGGTGATGAGGATGCCCCATCGATCGATGTCGCCGGCACACTTTGGGGCGATGGCGACCGTTATTACGTGGGTTCTAATTCAGGACATGGAATGGGTTGGTTCCAGGGAATCGTCGACGACGTTCAGATCTACGATAATATATTGACTGCCGAGGAAATTGCCAGGATTGCGGCGGCGAGCGGGGGATTTCCCTTAGCGTTTAAACCCACTCCGAAGGATGGTACACTACTTGAGGATACCTGGGTGAGCCTTAGCTGGGGAGCGGGTGATTATGCCGTCTCACACGATGTGTACATCGGCGATAATTTTGATGCCGTGGACAGCGGCGCCGAAGACACCTTCATCGGAAATCAGGCCGATACTTTTATTGTTGCCGGTTTCCCTGGATTTCCCTTTCCGGACGGTCTTGTTCCCGGTACAACTTACTACTGGCGAATCGATGAAGTCAATGATGCCGAGCCGAACAGCCCATGGAAGG
>JAVVFI010000131.1:0-12295 GCA_032250555.1 Sedimentisphaerales bacterium | reverse complement strand
ATGGCCTTGAATGTTAGGCCTGATTGTGATTCATTCTTAAAAACTCGTTCGTTGTCGGACCATGGATTGAAGATATACCCGAATCTTTGGTTCTGTATGCAGCGTATCGGATAGCGGTTTCGCGCGGAAGTCTGGTGATGTTGTGTGAAGACCTTGTCACGATTAGCCTGTTGCTTGCCCAACAGGGCGGGAAGAAATGAAAAACCATCCATACCTTTGGTTTGAGCTAAACCGGCCGCATCGAGTATGGTGGGCATAAAATCTATTCCGGAAATAAAGTGCCGATTGTCCACTGTGCCTGGTATGATTTTACCCGGCCAGCGTGCGATCCAGGGTGTGCGGGTGCTGTGCAGATAGCAGTTGGTTTTGGCAAACGGCAGGGCGATGCCGTTATCTGAAAGGAACATTGTTAAAGTATTTTCTGCTAAACCCGATTCACTAAGGGCACGCATCACTTCGCCTACCGTATCATCACAGCGGCGAACCGAGCTATAGTACTGCGCAACTTCCTTGCGTACATCCGGTATGACAGGTAGAAAGCCGGGGACCTGAACCTCCTCAGTCCGATACACCCGTGAAGGTGCTGCTATATCTTTGAGCATTTCTTTAAACTTATTTTTCTCCTGCAGACTGCCATGATATGGCCTGTGCGGGTCGTGAGAATTGGCCATCAGGAAAAACGGCTGCTCATTGTTCGCTGCCTGCTGGAAAAACTCTCTGGCAAACTTGTAATAGAGTTTCGGATCACGGCCCTGACCTAATTCCCCTATATCTCTGGCCATGTCCCATTTGAATTTTTCTATTGGTGCCAGGTGTTTGACCTTACCAAGAATGCCGTTGAGATAGCCGTCCTTATGTAGTTCTTCCTGCAGTGTTGTTACACTGGTATTAATCGGCTGGAAACCCTCGGCCCCGTTGCGGTGGGGATATCGCCCGGTCATCAGCACCGAACGACTTGGCTGGCAAACCGCGATAGTAACATGTGCATGTGTAAAACGTATCCCTTCGGAAGCTAAGCGGTCGATATTGGGTGTAATATCAGGTGTCTGTCCGCCAAAACAGCCCGGCGAATCACAGTTCATGTCATCGGCGGTTATCAGTAAAATATTTGGACGTTTTTTCTTTCTGCCGGCTGCAAATATGGACGCCTGCCCGGAAGCCAGCATAGCAGCACCTAATCCTATTGTTCTTAAGAACTGACGGCGTGAAGTTGGTTTTGTATGCATTGTTCTCCTTGTTATTTACTGACCGACAACTGGTATTGTCGAGCATTAACTGCTGCTGTAATATTCTTTATTTTTCTTTTCTTCATCACTCCATCAACCTTCAGTAGAGTCACTCACTATTTGGTGTCTATCGTGATTCGCATCTGATTCCATTTATAATTAACCGTATGGGAACGCCCCTCCTTATTTTTCATCGCATCCGACCAAATCAATACCATCTCTTTTCCATCCTTACTAATCCACTTTGGCGACAGCTTTGGCTGATACGTCAGATTGTCGGGGTTATCCGCTGTCCAGTAGTCCGTATAAAAGACCTGTTGCCACGGGCCGTAAGGATTCTTCGAGTACCAGAATCCGAGGCTGCCGGTGCGCGTGTGCATCCATCTGTCGTAATAATCCTTGTCTGAGGAGGTCATTCCCCTGCCTGCGTATGTTCCGCCATTGACCATGATATAAAGTCCAAGGCCTTCATTCCATACCACCGAAGGAAGCCACGAATACCATCCGAAGTAGTTGCCGTCACTGCTCTTTTCAGGATAAATATGCACATATCCTCGCTTGTGGATATCCGAAGTCCAGAGCGGTTGAGAATTCTGATACCTCACAAAGTATTCCCAATCGCTTCGAATTCCGAGCTTGTCTTTAGGGACACGGGCTATGAGAAGTTTATGAGCGTGGGCTCCCTCCGGCGAGTAGATGTAGATGTAGTCGTCTTTGGCTGCTGAGTTATCCTTTCCATTCTTGATAAAGTCAACGAATGAAAAAGGAAAGGCTTTTTGCTGTTGATGAGGAAGTCCGAATTCTTCAAGGAAAAACATTTCATTGGTATTAACTTCATTACGGACCTTATCCAGTGGGGCAATTTTTCGTTCATTTCCTTCGCGATTCACTCTGTACCAGGTATGGCCGTTATCTTTGGACTTCAGTAATTTGATACCCAGGAAGGGACCCGACCAGCTATTGCCAGGTGTTTTTGAAACTACAGAATACAAAACGCCATCCACAGAGACAATTCCATATCCGAACCAGCTTCCGGTTTTGCCTTTAAATTCGGGATAATTGGGGATATCTTCCCTTGAAAAACCATCTGGCTTTCCAACAATTCGATACAAGTGATTATGAAAACCATTCTTGCCTGTCAACCAGTTTCCATCATCCATCGAGGTGATTTGTGAGTCATCTGCCGCCCACGTTATGCACCAGTTATCGCCGTTACCGTTAGATCGATAAAGTGTGTCTTTGTGAAAAGTAACGCCGGTGGGAACAGATTCATTCGCAGCCCCAGCGTGTGCATTTCTGCTACCTGTCAGAGATAAGATTGCTAAAGTTACAATATGCAGTTGATAATATCTCATTTCTTTTCTCTTTCATTCAAGCTGGGATTACCACCAATGGTATGGGGGTGAGACTCGTACCTGCATATCATTAAAATGCCGCCATTCGTTATGTCCATCGAGGAAGATAATATTAGCCCCGGCTGGTTTGGATCCGCGCCTTAGATGGTTGGTGCGGTCGTAAATTTGCCACCTGGACCATGACCCGCCCTGGACTTGGGTAAATGTAGCTGTATCAGAATTGGAAGTGTTGCTTAGTGTCGCATCGGTAACCAATTCGGTTATTGCGGCTTGCTTATGTGTTAGTGTTTTCACCCATTCCTTCGTAGGTGTTCCCTCCGGTTGATATGACCTTCCATTAACGGTATCCATCATCCAGAAATAACCGGTAACCCTGAATTGGCCTCCTCGGTTGTTCTCCGGTTCCGGTACTGAATCAATTTTTGTTCCAAAGGGAAGATTTTGGGAAAATTGCCAAAGGATTGCCATGTCAGGAGTTTTCAATGGATCGGAAGGGCAATAGAAGGTCTTTCTATCGCCGCCGGTTGCGATAATATAGTCGGTAGTGCTGTAAGCGATGTCCCAAAGCCAGTTTCCGCTTTCGTTGAGCGGTAGTCGGTTATCATTCTCTGAGCCGTACAAATGTAAACTAATACCGATTTGTTTTAGATTATTTGAGCAGGTGATTTTCTTTGCCTGTTCTCTTGCCATTTGCAGAGCCGGCATCAATATCGCCATCAATAAAGCGATAACAGCGATTACCACAAGTAGTTCGATTAAGGTAAATCCTCTTTTTAAATGATTCATTGTGGTTCTGTCCTTTCCACAGTTATGGACCTGTACAATCACATCACAATGCCCACCCTTGTCGATATGGCGGATTGATGTACTGATTCGCTTCCTCGCAATTGGTAAATCGCATATTCTTGCTGTCCCATTTCAACTTTTGTCCTAACATCTGGATTGCGATAATACCCAGCCTGGCTAATTCCGTTAAAGGTCCGCCATAATCGAAGTTAGATCCTGCCGGCCTGTTGTTTTTAACCGCTTCCAGCCAATCCTGGAAATGTCCTTTAACACGCCTGAGTGTCGGCTCAGGTCGCTGATAAGCTTGCATTTTTGTTTCAGGTATAATTCTTACGCCGCTGGCGCCGTGTGAACCGTATGTAATAGTGCCTTTTTCACCGATTACTACAGCACCTGTTCTGGGTACTTTTCGTCCTTCCTCCAGATCCTTCGGACGTGGTATTTGCTCCGTACCATTGTACCAGAGGAGTTTAACGGGTCCCCGCTTATTATTTGCCGGGAACTCGAATGTAATGATTGAGCCTGCCGGAAAAGTATCGGCATGCTTTTTCGGATCATAATCTTTGGCCTCGGCCTGGATGGTATCAGGTGCCCCCAGATCCAGCGCCCAGAAAACGGGATCAACAACGTGACACACCCAGTCGCCAATTACTCCCGACCCAAACGGCATCCAGCCCCGCCAACTGCCGGGCAGATACATCGGATTATATTGCCGATATTTGGCTGGCCCGAGCCATAAATCCCAATCCAGTTCTGATGGAACCTCATGCTTCTCGTTACGCCTGTTCAACTGGCTGATTCTACTGTAGTTCGAACCACAAGCCGCGTGGATGGTGTGGACGTTGCCAATTGCTCCATCCCAAATCCATTCACAGAATCGACGGATATCGTCATAGGAATGTCCCTGGTTGCCTAATTGGGTTATGACATTATGCTCGCGGGCGGCTTTCATAAGCTCACGAATATCATAAATGGAATGGGCTAATGGTTTTTCACAGTAAACATGTTTTCCTCGCCTTATTGCATCCATACATGCTACTGCATGTGTATGGTCCGGTGTCGCAACCGTCACAGCATCAATCTGGTTATCCATCTCATCCAGCATCTTACGAAAATCTGTATAATGTTTGACTCTGGGATAATTTTCGAATGCCTTGCCGCCCTGTTTCTTATCTACATCACATAAAGCAACAATATTTTCATTTTTGACTCCGTTTACACTTGCTCCGCCTCGACCCCCGATACCGATACATGCGATGTTGAGCTTATCACTCGGAGCAGTATAAGCCCTGCCGCCAAGCACCTGGCGGGGAACAATAGTAAATGCCGCCGCTGCTAAAGCGCCATTCATAAAATCACGGCGGGAAATCTTCGTCTTTTGTTGTTTTACTTTCTTAGCTGGTTTGATGCTGCTCATAAATATCCTCCTGGAAAAACCTAAGCTTTTTAACCAAGTACGCGCGATACAGTTATGCTGCTGAAGTTGTATTGTATCATGTTAATCAAATTAGGGGAAAAATGCAATTCTTTCCTGTATTTTTGTAACGCGACAGAAGCTTAAAGACATATTTAAATACTTAGCTTATTTTAGGAAAATGTGGCGAATACAGGTAACGTTTCTTTCTTATGGTCAATTTACCGTCGGAAACAAACTGTTCACCTCGTTCGGAAAGATGTTCTACCATACGTTGCCGCCATTTTAATGAGTTGTTTTTATGAGATGATTCTGCCGCCAGGTCATTCAGTTCACCCGGGTCTTTTCTCAAATCGAAGAATTGTTCCCTGCCGTCGTAAGCGTAGTAAATATACTTGAACTTGCCGTCGGTCAGTGCGTTCCAGTGGTCTTTATTGTAACACATTGAATGTTCGAGGTCGATGAACTGACGCCAGTTCTTAGTATTTCCGCGAACCAGCTCGAGCATGCTCTTTCCGTCGAGATGATTCGGGACGGGCGCTCCTGCAGCATCGAGAAATGTAGGCAGTACATCCCGAAGCTCCACCGGTTGAGGCAGCTTCTTACCTCGCTGATGGTTCATCCCCATTTTCCTGGGCCATCGCAGGAGCATAGGTATCCTGGCTGAAGCTTCGTAGGCGTAGGTCTTCCGCCAAAGATGATGGTCACCGAGCATATCACCATGATCGGAGAAAAGTATGATGAGAGTATTGTCGTACATATTACGTTTTTTTAGAGTTTCAAGAATTCGTCCGATCTGTTCATCAATGAAGGTGATCGAAGCATAGTAACCCCGGCGGGATTTTTTAGCCTGCCGGATACCTAAGTCACCGTGCCATAGACTCGTTTTCAGAGGATCATCGTGTTCGGCGTACATATCTGCCCAGTTGCCAACGTAGGGCTCAGGCATTTCATCTTCGTTATACATATCCATAAATCGTTTCGGCGGGTCATAAGGGCTGTGAGGCCGGGCGAAAGAAACTTTCAGTAAAAAAGGCTTTGATTGATTGTATTTTTCAATGAAATCAACGGCCCTGTCCGCTGTCCACTTCGTAGGATGCAGCCGTTCCGGCAGGGCGTATGTTTTGGCTCTATAGTCATTCCAGCCGATGCCGGTCGCATCCGGATTAAGCTCAGGTGCCTGCTGTTTGAACCAAAGACGATAATCACTGATAAATCCCGGTGTTTCAGACCGGCCGGATTCATCGAGCAGTATGCCGTGGTAGCCGCGAAGTTTCCTTTGGGGATACCAGTGCATCTTACCTATACCGAATACATAATAGCCTGCATCTCGAATGGCTTGGGGCAATTCGAATGGATACTTGTCCGCGACCCGTCCGTAGCCGATCATGCCGTGATGCCATGGTGACAAACCCGTTAAAAGTGCGCTGCGAGCCGGTGTACAGCTTGGTGTTGAGCTGTATGCGTTCGGGAAAAGGACTCCGTCATCTGCGATGGAATCTAAATGTGGCGTTTTAATGATTTTATTACCGGCGCATCCCAGGCAATCACCCCGGTGCTGGTCGGTCATAAGATACAGAATATTGGGCTGTTGATTTTTCTTTGAGGCGGCAAAGCTCTTGTTGGTAATCAGATTAATGCCCGCCGCAGCAAGAGCTGTACTTTTGAGAAAATCTCTGCGTGTTATTTCAAATGAGTTACACTGATGCATATCGACCTCCTGTTTTGGTTATGATTTCTATACCGGTATTGCGATTTCAGTCGGTAGTATCATCTTGAAATTATAAGATTAATATGTTTATTGTTCAAGCTGTATTATCGGGAACCCAAAGTACTTGTAATGGTTTTCAATAGGTATATAATGTAAAAGATAATATAAAGCGGGAAAGGCTCCGCGATAAGCAATCACCGAAATTTCGAAAAGGAGAATTAAGAATGGATAAACAAATTAGCATCATGCCTTGTCTGGATATGCAGAATGGCCGTGTAGTTAAAGGTGTTCATTTTGTGGATATTCGTGATGCCGGCGATCCCGTCGAATGCGCAAAGGCCTATTGTCAGGCCGGAGCCGACGAGCTTGCACTTCTGGATATAACGGCTACTGTGGAGAATCGGGCCACTATGCTTGATGTTGTCAGTAAGGTTGCTGAAGTAACAACGATTCCTTTTACGGTCGGAGGTGGTATCCGTGACGTTGCTTCTGCGGCGGCTGTAATAGAAGCTGGAGCTGATAAGGTATCCACGAGTAGCGCGGCCTTTCGTAAACCTGAAGTTATTGCGGAGATGGTTAGTGAATTAGGCGCTGATAAAATAACTGTTGCTATCGATGTGGATCAGAACGATTCGTTACCATCCGGCTATGAAGTTTATATCGATGGTGGTCGAACTGCTACAGGTGCCGATGCCATCGAATGGGCCAAGAAAGTTGATGGTTTTGGAGTTCCTGTAATATTGCCGACCAGTAAGGCCGGAGACGGCGCCAAAACAGGTTTTGATCTTCCTGTGATCAAAGCGATGGCCGATGCCTGTTCAGCCACAGTCGTGGCCTCAGGTGGAGCCGGCAAACTGGAACATTTCTACGATGCAGTGGAAGCTGGAGCGACAGTTCTTCTTGCGGCTTCGGTATTCCACTTCCAAATAATCAATATAGGTGAATTAAAAGAATATCTGCGAGGTCGAGGCTTGAACGTAAAATAGTTTATTGGGCATTGGTTTACAAACAAATTAAAGGCTTGCACCCCCAAAATGTTTTGGGGGTGTACCTTCCCGATACTTTTTCATTGCCCCACGGTTTCAATATGCCCTATGGTCGTCAACTTCTTGTCATTTGGTAGATGTTTCTTGCGAAGAAACAGACAGTGGCGGTTATGCCATAATATCCTTGTTGCCCTGTTTAGGCTGTAGTGATGAAGTCTTTTTCTTACGTCAGACCAATAAGATTCACAGCAATCACAAATATCAAGATGCTTATCGTACCACCAAAGCTGAAAACCGCCGAATGATCGATATTGGTCGCTTTTGATGCCTAAAACGTTGCCTGTATATAATAATTGTTTGATTTGGGCTTTGTTTTGAATTTCTATTTTTCTCATCCTTAAGACCCTTCCTGATAAGTTCAAGGCGAGGCAGAGAAAATTTTGATCTCTACTTATATAAGGCACCTTACGAGAAGAAAGTAACAGATTTTTTTATGACTTTATAAGACGGCGGCTCAATGTTGCTCTTGGCTCCGTCATATATTTTTCGTCGTTGGAATTAGCGATGTGAGCTATCTCTATGCTTCTTATATTATAGACGCTTAAAAACGTTTGTCTGTTGCAAAAATTTGTAAAAAAAGGGGCCCCAAATGTATTATTTTTTCTTTAAAGAGCAATAGTATCGCAGAAAAAGTGCGTTATCAAACCGGTGGGGGAGGGGATAGTATTTGAGGCTGTCTTAGGGATTTGCTCATGGTTGAAAAAAAAACAGAAAGTATTCATTTTTTATTCATTTTTCCTAAAATATTTTAGTAGCAATATTTTTGGTTATCGGGGTTAAGTCGGGCAAATCATCAGGTATGGGAGAAGAGATATCAAGCCTTTAAACGGAGTCTTGGGAAGCGTTAAACAAATAGGAAGTTTTCGTGTTGTTAGTGTCTTTACCTGTATTAAACCGGGATTGATTATCGGTACTTTAGGGCAAAAAGAAAGGCTAAAGATTAAAGATTAGATGTGCCGATGCTTAGATTGAACAAAAAAGTATTGGCTCTGGAAAATGACCAATCCGGCCATATTTAGTTTCAACTGATGATGCCTACTGTAGAGTTTTGCACGCAAGTCAGATCGGAATTTGGACAATTATCAGGGATAGCTAATAAACAAAAGGAAAGAGCCATAATTTAATATTGCCCCTGCGAAGCAGAAGGCGAGTATCTCAAAAAAACATAAAAATAATGGAAAATAAGGGATACACTTGTCTATAACTTTGTGGGGGCTTTTTTTATATTCATTTTCTTTATCATTTCCTGGTTCGAGGCTGGTTTTCCATAATTATGTAATGGACAGGCTGCTATTTATAATGTAAAAAAATAATATACGAAATTACTGATGTAAGTTGTGTAAAATGAGGGACGTAAGATGAAAAAACAAAAGCGACCGCCGCAAACCACAAAGCAAGTTCTGCGAATTCTTTTAATAACATTTGTCATTTCATCTTCTTCGATTTCTAAGGGGCAGCAGTGGTCACGATATCGCGGTCCTAATGGGCAGGGTATTAGTTATGCTCAAAACGTCCCCGTTAAATGGACGCAAAAGGATTACAACTGGAAGGTCAGTCTTCCCGGAGGAGGTCATTCCTCACCGGTGCTCTGGAACGACAAGGTCTTCGTGACCAGCGGTGACCAGAAAACCGACAAAGGTTACCTGTTAGCACTGCGAGCATCTGATGGCAAAATATTATGGCAAAAGCAATACTCTCTTGCTTCGTACCGTCCGAATTCCCGTAACAGCTACGCTACTGCGACCCCGGCCTTAGATACCGACCATATCTATGTACTCTGGCCAACCCCCCAAGATACAATGTTAGCGGCTCTTGACCACGATGGCAGAGAAATTTGGAAGCGCACCTTCGAGGGCGTTTTTTGCCAACATGGCGCGGGCGGCTCGCCTATTGTATTCGATGACATTGTTGTCTTTACCCATGAACACGAAAACAGCACCAAGGATACGCCCAGTGCCTGGATTGCAGTTGATCGTAAGACCGGCAGGACACGCTGGCAATTAGAGCGGCAAACCGGTCCCAAAACTTCCTACTCTACTCCGTGCCTTTACTCTCCACAGACAGATACCACTCAGTTGATATTTACCAGTCATTCTCATGGCATAACCGGCGTCAATCCCCGCAAAGGAACAGTAATATGGGAAGCCGAATCGGCTTTACCTGCCCGCGTGGTGAGTTCGCCTGTTATTGCAGGCAGGCTGCTTATCAGCAGTTGCGGTGATGGTTCCAGGGGTAAGTGCCTTGTTGCAATCAATCCGGTCGCGAACGGTGAATCCTTCAAGCCTGCAGAGGCATACACTGTTGACAAGAGTACCGCGCCGTATGTTCCCACTTCTATTGCGAATGAAGGCTTGCTGTTTACATTTCATGATTCGGGTTATGTCTCCTGTTTGCGCAGCGCAACGGGCGAACAACTCTGGCGAGAGAAGCCAGCCGGCAAATTCTTTGGTTCGCCGGTATGGGTAAGCGGCAAACTCTACTGTATCACTATCGATGGTGAAGCTGTTGTGATCAGGGCGGCCTCCAATTATGAATTGTTGGCTGTCAATCCATTGGGCGAAAGAAGCCACTCTACTCCTGCTGTCGCAGACGGCAGAATATACCTTCGCACTTTCTCGAACCTTATCTCAATCGGACCGGAAAAACAGTAGAATCCTCCTGAAGATTCCTGAGTCAGTTTCTTTCGGCAAAGTCATGCGAAAAATATTGCAATTTCAGCCCACTTATGTTATTTTGAATAAGTTAGGAAAGGTAATCGTATGGCAGCGTTTTGCGAACAGGCTGTTTAATCGAAAATGTCTTAAATAAAGGAAAGGGTTTTGAAAATGAAGCTTAAAACAATTTGTCTTGTCGTAATCACCTGTCTTTTACTTACCGCATTTACCACCGCCCAAGCTAAGCATAAAATTAACATCCCGGACATTCTCGGTTACAAAACACTGAAGTGCGATTTTCACATGCATACTGTTTTTTCCGATGGCTCTGTGTGGCCTACTGTACGCGTCGATGAAGCCGCGAGAGAGGGGCTTGACGCTATTGCTATAACCGACCATATTGAATATCAGCCGAAAAAGAATGACATTCCTACTAATTATAGCCGTTCGTATGAAATTGCTTTGCGAAGTGCCCAGGAAAAAAATATTTTGCTTATTAAAGCTGCTGAGATCACCCGCGAAACACCTCCTGGTCATTTCAATGCTCTTTTCCTGAAAGAAATAGATCCTCTTGATACTAAGGAATTTGTCGATGCTGTTAAGGCAGCTAATAATCAGGGCGCATTTGTGTTCTGGAATCATCCCGCTTGGAAACCAAAGTTCAAAGGCTGGTTCGATATACATACTCAATTATATGAAAATCTTTTGATGCAGGGAATTGAGGTTGTAAATGGTAGCTCTTACGATCCCGATGCGCATAAGTGGGCTCTTGAAAAGAACCTGACAATGATGGGAAATTCCGACATACATCAGCCTATGGTTGGCAATGAAATGACATCTGAAATTCATAGACCGATGACACTTGTTTTTGCTAAAGAAAAGAGCATCAAAGCCCTAAGAGAAGGTTTAATTGCAGGCAGAACTGCGGTATGGTTCGGGAATCAGTTAATTGGCAAACCAAACTACCTCCACGCAATTTTCAAAGAAGCCGTTCAGGTCGATAAACCTTATCTAAGGAAGGGTGATACAGTATGGTTTGAGATTACCAATAATTCCGATATTGACATCCAGGTGCTGAATCTCGGACAAGGTGGGCAGGAAATAACACTTCCGGCCAATGCCGTCACAATAGTTAAGACAAAAATTGATGGCAAGGCCGAACAAGTCGAGATGAGATATAAGGTTACGAATTTCCTGATTGCCCCGGATAAGGGCTTGCCGGTAAATCTTAATATTTCACTGAAATAGTGCTGTCAATAAAAAATAATTGTTATATTTTTATCATTCTTGTAAAAACCTGTCTAAGAGCATGGTCGGAGGAGTGAGAATCCGTTTTATATTTATGGATTCTGGTTTAAGGTCTTGTGGATAATCGGCGTAAGTTTGGTTTCAGCCTTTTCCATATGATATGGGCGATTCTGCTGAGTTCTGAGCTCAGAAGCCGATAATTAGATTTGATTTTACTTGCCTGGAAGCATTCAGGAAGTTTATAATCATATCAGTAGCGAGGCGTTATAAAACACTACACTAACAGGAGTTGTAATAATGATAAAACAATTGATTCTTTTGTTTTTTGTTTTTTTTCTAATGGCCGGTCTCGCAATCGCCGCTATCTGGACACAGATAATTCCTGAATACAGGGCTGAGGCGGAAATTCGAGTTCGGCCTATTATCCCCCATCTGGTATTCCGAACAGAGGATAACGGAATGATTCCCTTATATGAATCATATGTGAACACCCAGATTTCTGTTATGAGGAGTATGATAGTTCTTCAGCGTGTGTTAGATCAACCGGAGATCCAGGGAACAAAATGGTACAGGGAGCCTCCAGTATCACTTATGCAGCAGTTGCAAGGAAAACTGCCTGCTCCTCCCGTGGAAAGACTCAGAAATTGTCTTTCAATACAAGCTCGACCCAAATCCGAGATAATTGATGTCATCTGTATGGACTCCAGTTCCAAGGATGCAAAAATCATTGTCGATGCCATTATTGATCAATATATGCAATACATTGGGGAAAAGTCTGATGCGACTAAGGATGCGCTCTACCGCAAATTGGTAGAACAGTATAAATCTTTGGAAACCGAAATCAAGGGGAGGGAG
>JAVVFI010000130.1:0-12370 GCA_032250555.1 Sedimentisphaerales bacterium | reverse complement strand
CGGAAAACAGCCTCCGCAATTCGCCCCGGCATTTATGCCGGGTGCTCGAGCGGATATTCTAACGGGCGATGAAAGCCGCATCTATTTGCGGGACATGGTTTTCGATGAAAGCGGCTCAGTGTTACCGGAGGGAAATGTTCACTTGTTTACGCTGACCGATTTCCTGGATGACTCGTGGGCTCACCGCTCCTATTGGATATTCGGCAAACGCTGTTCCATCTCGACGGGTTGCAGCGGGCGAGACAGAAACCTCATCTTCGGCAGGCTGCTTGTTTTTGACGAGTCTATGATTTACGGATATGGAAGGAAGCAGGTCCATTGGTCGAACCAACTGCAGGACGGAGCATACCGACTGTTCGCTGTCAATCGGGACGATGGAAAAGCTAAGTGGTCAAAATCTTTAAAGATACATATCCGTGCGATGGTTCTGGCGGACAAGGTAATATTCATTGCCGGACCGTGTATAGACACAAGTGAAGGGCAAAAGGATCTGAACGAAAGCAGGGGAGCGGTGCTCATGGCCATATCGGCCGCTGATGGGAGTGAGCTGTCGCAGTACCAGCTCGATTCAACGCCTGTCTTTGATGGAATGGCAGCGGCTTATGGACAGCTCTATGTTTCAATGGAAAATGGCAACCTGCTCTGTATGAGTGAAAAGTAGTTCCGGTTTTATTTTCAGTAGTATAAAAACCAATAGTAAGTCCTGCCTTTAATAAGCAGCTTTCGGCTTATATAGATTCGCTTTTAATATGGTGACAAAGGTTTTCGCAAAGGAAAGATATGATTGAATTACTGAGAAAAAGAAGGAGTATCAGAAAGTACACAGACAAGGTTATCGAGCCTGAAAAGATTGAAATACTGAAAGAGGCTTTGTTAAGGTCACCTTCTTCGAGGGGTATTGATCCGTGGGAATTCATTTTTGTGGATGACAGGGAACTTCTAAAGCAACTGTCTCGTAGCAAACCGCATGGTGCCGGTTTCCTTGAGGGTGCTGCACTTGGCATTGTAATTTGTGCCGATGAGCAAAAAAGCGATGTATGGGTTGAGGATTGTTCCATAGCATCTATTCTCGTCCAGATGGTTGCTCAATCGATTGGACTGGGCAGTTGTTGGATACAAATCAGAAACAGAAACTTTGATAAACAAATGACTTCGGAAGACTACATCAGGAAGTTGCTGAATATTCCAGATGGTTTGAAGGTCGAATCAATTATTGCTCTCGGGTATCCGGCGGAGAAGAAAGAGCCTGTTCCGCAGGAAAATCTCAAATACGAAAAGCTGCGAACTAACAGTTGCTGAATATATAATGAATGATGCAATTACAAGACACTGTGAAGAATTGAATCGCTGCAATCAAAGAGGTGGGCGGATGTTGTCTGTCTTTGATTTACTTGCGGCAAAAACTTTAGACCTGGATTTGGCGGCTTATCTAATGGCCCGCATCAGTAGGGGGGCTTCTTTCATGGTTGGCTCTGTTCCGGGAGGAGCAGGCAAGACGACTGTTATGTGCGCATTGCTGAATTTTGTGCCGGCCGATGTCCCGCTGATTGCAGCAACACCGCAGGAAGTTTATAAGGTATCAAAGACAGCAATATCGCCGCGTGCATGTTATATATGCCATGAAATCGGCTCAGGATCGTATTTTGCGTATTTGTGGTCGGATGCATTGAGGGCTTATTGCAGGTTATCTGAAAACGGACATATGTTGGCGACTAATTTGCACGCAGACGACTTGTATGAAGCGAGAGATCAGGTATGTGGTGATAATGATGTTCGAGAAGAACTCTTTAACAGGTTTGAGCTGCTCATATTCTTGCGCATCGAGGGTTCTTACCTCAAAACCAATCGCCGGATTGAAAAAGTTTACTCAAGTGACGGCTTATCTGACCATGTGTTGGTATTCGACGCAGGCGATAACAGAAAGATTGAGACAAAAGTAAATAACTATGTAGTAGAGCCGGATTATGTCAGTGCTTGTCGGGATTTCCTCAAGAGGATTGCTCCGAAGACACGTACTATCGAGCAGAGTCGCCAACTGGTAGCAGAGTTTCTTGTTCAAAATCCTTCTGTGTAGTACTATAGATGCTGATGGAATGGTTAACTTAAAAACAGGATGGAGTGAAACTCGTGAAATATCGACGTCTTGGAAAAACAGATATTCGCGTATCGGTCATTGGAATCGGAACATGGCAGTTCGGAGGAGAGTGGGGCAAGATTTTCGAGCAGTCCGAAGTTGATGTGATGCTTGAGAAAGCTGCTGAGCTGGGTGTTAACCTAATTGATACAGCGGAGTGCTATGGCGATCACCTTTCGGAAAAGCTGATTGGGCGAGCTATCAAAGGTAAGCGGGACAAGTGGATTCTCGCCACCAAGTTTGGCCATCGATTCAAGCCGAATTTCGAGCGTGATAACTTATTTGAACCGGCGCAGGTTCAGGAGCAGCTTGAAGAATCGTTGAGGTCACTGAAGACCGATTATATCGATCTTTATCAGTTCCATAGCGGGCCTGATGAGATGTTCGATGTGTCCGGATTATGGGAAATGCTGCAAAAGCAGGTAAAGGCGGGTAAAGTTCGGCATCTGGGTATATCGATTAGCAGGAAACAGGGTAGTATTTATCAGGTGAATAACGCATCTGAGATAGGAGCCGAAGCGATCCAGGTCGTATATAATCGAATTGAGCGAAAACCTGAGGGACAGATTTTTGAATCCTGTATCCGGCAGAAATTGGGTGTGTTGGCAAGGGTTCCTTTGGCGAGTGGATTTCTAAGCGGTAAATATAATAAAGAAGCTAAGTTTGCCGGCAGTGATGTCCGGAGTAGCTGGCAGGATGATGAAATGGCTGAAGTCATAGAAGAGATTGCAAAGGTAAAGAGCGAAGTCCCGCAGGATATACCTATGGCTCAATGGGCTCTCGCATGGTGTTTACGACATCCTGCCGTAACTTGTGTGATTCCGGGCTGCAAAACTGTTGAACAGGTTGAATCCAATGCGATGGCCGCCGATCTGCCGGATGTTAGTGATAAACATCTGCAGGCTGTATAAGCGTTCAAGTTTGCTTATCACAGGCATAAAGATCCAAAAGCTTCTCTTTGCTGTTAATCCATATAGCTATTATCCTTGACAATTGCAGAATATTTTGTTCTAAACTGATTGTGAAAATTCTATCAATCCATGTGGGTAAGCGAGGGGGAAATGTTTAGGAGGCATAGATTAAAAATGAAATCAAAAAAAAACATGAACCGCCGTGAATTGCTGGGCTCTGCCGCAGTTTCATCATTAGCTTTTGCAGTTGTCCCCCGGCACGTATTGGGAGGCCGCAGTTATGTTGCTCCGAGCGAAAAGGTAACAGTTGCTAATATCGGATGCGGTACGCAGGGCCTTCGCGAAATGCCGGGTATGCTTGAAAATCCGAATGTGCAGATAGTGGCCGTTTGTGATGTGAATAAGTTTACTACCAATTATATTGATTGGTCGGCGAACGGCATACGAAACGGCATACGGAACACGTTGAATGATCCTACCTGGGGCGCAGGCTTGAAGGGTATTCCCGGCGGTCGCGACATAGGCCGGGATTATGTGGAAAAGTATTACGCTAAAAACATGCCTTCAGGGACATACTCCGGTTGTAATTCTTATGAGGATTTCCGTGAATTGCTCGAAAAGGAAAAAGACCTGGACGCTGTAAAAATTATGACGCCTGACCATCATCATGCTACTATAGCTATTACTGCGATGAAAAAAGGAAAGCATGCCATTACCCATAAGCCGATTGCAAACAGAATATCGGAAGGAAGGCTGGCTATTGAAACGGCCCGGCAGACAGGAGTCAAAACGCATCTTCTGGCCTGGAGTAATAGACTCGGAAACAAACTAACGAGAAAGTGGATAAGAGAAGGTGTAATCGGCAAACTAAAGGAAATACACAACTGGTCGCATAGACCCGTGTGGCCCCAATGGACGTCAAACCCTACGGACACACCACCGATACCGAGGGGATTTAACTGGAAGCTTTGGCTGGGACCTGTGCCGGATCGAGCTTATCACCCAAATTATACACATAACGTTTTTCGCGGCTGGTATGATTTCGGCGGCGGCAGTATCGCGGACATGGGACATTACAGCCTGTTTCCTTTATTCCGGACCTTTGGTATAGAGACTCCGCCAACCAGTGCTGAAGCCTATGGGACAACTACAAGGACTATCGTAGATCAAGTCAGTGTGGCCGTGAATAATGATGTGGCTTTCCCTTATTCCTGTATGATTCGGTTCAAGTTCCCAAAGCAGAAGGAGTTACCTGCTTTTGATCTCTTTTGGTATGATGGAGGCATGAAGCCCTTTCCTCCGGAAGAGCTTGAGGTGGATAATAAATCGATACCGGGCGAGGGCATGATGTTTGTCGGTGATAAAGGTAAAATCCTGGCCAGTTTCCACGGTGACAAACCGCAGATTATCCCGGAAAAGAAAATGCGGGCTTATAATGGTGAAAAAGAGGTTCAAGAAGAAGAGCGATCAAGAAGATCGAACACATGGGTAAGTTCCATTAAAAACAATGAGGAATCCCCTGGCAGCTTCCTGTATGCAGATTGTGTTACTGAAACAATCAACCTCGGTGCTGTGGCATTAAGGGCTGGAAGAAAAGTTGACTATGATACTAAAAGCATGACTATAACCAATTTCCAGAGAGCCGATAAATATATCACTCGTGAATACAGAAAGGGTTGGGAGCTTTAAGAATATTTCTAATTAAGCCTTTGCGGGAAAAGATATTAAGGATTAAATTATTGTGTCCGTTTTATCTTTTGTTTCGCTCTCTTCCTCCCCCAAAGCGCGACGGATCTCTGTGATATCTGCTTTTAACCTTTGTTGAAACAGGGCGATATCGGAACTGTGTATTATAATATTTGCGCCTGCTTTGGCCCATTTAATTTGTAATTCCGCTCCTTCAGAGAAATGGATACCTACTCCCAAGCCTTTTTCTCTGACTTTAGAAATTATTTGTTTCACCGCGTTCTCGAATCGGGGGTCATGATATTTTTCAGGCAGCCCAAGGCTTACAGAGAGATCGTGTGGACCGATGATAACTCCGTCGAGACCCGGTTCCGCCAATATTTGTTCCAGTCTTTCTATGGCCGGGACGCTTTCTATATTGATGATTAAAAATTTGCCTTCATTCCAGTCTCTCAAATAATCTTTAAGTTCTGATTCGAGGGAATCTTGATTTTGCAATACCTCTTTCAGTCGCTCCCCTTTTAGCGGACGCAATTTGACAGCGCCGACCAGTTCTCTCACCTGCTCAGGAGATTCAATATAAGGTGCAAGAATTCCTGATGCTCCTCCATCAAGGACTTCATATGCTTTTTGCGGATCAGGAGTAGGAATACGGACGAGCGGATGTAATCCGTGCCCCATGTAAACCTGGCACATTTGAGCAAGAGTAATTCTGTCAATAGGAATGTGTTCGGTATCAATAAATACAAAATCCGCGCCTGTTCTCTTTACAGCCAAAGGCCATAGAGGAGAGTCCGAAAGAATCGCGGTTCCATAAAGACGTTTACCTTTTTTGAGACGGCTTAAAAATTCTGCGTCATCCATTTATTTATCCTAATCTTATATATAGATGATAATTTCTAACAAGTGTGATTTTATCATTTTTTCTTATCGATATAAACAACAGCTTTTTGCTTCATTACATCTGCCCTTAAGAGAAATTGTTGTTTGTCAGTTGCCTCGATTACATGGATGACCTGAGACCATGCAGAGGCTTGGGGTAGAATTTCCTGCAAATGGTTTTTTGACTGACTTAAGAACTTTTTGTTGAGCACATTTCCCTTTTTATTACTGAAGAAGCCTATATAAAGCATATCCATTTCCACTAAATCTCCAAAGAAATGTGTCCCAAGCGAAAGGTCAGCAACTAATCCTTCACGCAAAGTGTCTATCTCACAAAGCACGGAAACTGTATTGATTTCAGCAAATGAGACCGGTACTCCCAGAGATGGTGTGCTGGTTCCCCAGCGGCCGGGTCCAAGGAGCATAATAGTCTTAGTTTTTCCATTTTCTTCTAAATGTGTGAGTTTTCCTATTAATCGGGCGATAGTGTAGCGATTACTTTCAGTAAGATTGCCGTAGGCGGATGGTTCCACGAAGATAAGTCTGTCAATAGAAAGCATTTTACTACGGCCGATGATACCGCTTTGTGCCTGGAGAATAAGATTTTCTTTCTCGATAGAAGGAATAGAAGTATCTATAGAGGCCCCTTTCTCGATTTGGATTGGGCGACACTGGACAAGGTTGATTTTATAAGTATTGTCACTTAAAAAGTTTGCAGTAAACTCAATATCAACATGGTTGCCGTAAGCTGTTTTTAGAGTATCGAGCATTTCTCGCATATCTTCTACAAATGCTGTCTTGGAAAATATCCTGTCGAAAGTAAGTATCCAGGGGCGTGTACCACTCTTATTCTTAATAGACCTTTCCATTTCTCTGTCAATAGAAGCGAATAATTCTACCGGCAGTTCTTTGCCCTGTTCGACAATATTGGTAAAGTAGCTGGATGTGAATATATCTTCGTCCAAATCCAGTATATCCACCCTTTTTTGGGCGTATCGGGCAACTTCATCAAAATCCGCCTGTGGGTGTTTGCCGGGTGCGTTTAGAGAAACCAAACGTGTATAATCGTCATCGGAACGATTTACGGCCCTTGTACCCAATCCAAAGACCAGTCTCAGCGCTCCCGCTTCAGGATCAATATCTTCGTCCCAGACATAAGGATTATAGGATAGGCCGACCCCGGCGAGCTGGGGCAGGAAGAATTTTCCATACGGCTTGCCAGACACTCTTTGAACAAGCAAGGCCATTTGTTCGTCCTGGTCCAGAACATTTCGCTGAGCACGATAAGTAAGTGCTTTTTCACTCATGGCACTGGCATAAATAAAACGCACTGAGTTCATAAATTCTTCCAGTCGTTTTTTATGTGTTCCTTGGTTGGCACAGAAGACACTTTCATACTTACCTGAAAATGCGTTACCGAAATTGTCTTCCAGCAAGCTGCTGGAACGGACAATAATTGGGGACTGTCCGAAGTAGTTAAGCATGTCTGAAAACCGGGCAATAATATAATCCGGAAAAATGCCGTCAAGTATCTTCCGCCTTGCTTCTTCGGCCCCATCAAGTAAAGTGGCGGGATTTTTCTGATTCTGCCGTATAGACCAGCAGCCGTTCTCAACAAGAAAAGAGTAGAAAATATCCGAGCCGATAAAAAAAGAATCTACTGACTCGAGCAATGCCGCCCAGCGAGGATTATTCTTCTTGAGAATAGCGCGGGCGAGAAGCATGCCGACTGCTTTCCCGCCTATCATTCCCGAACCAATGAGACGTTTCCAGAAATAGATAAGATCCGACAGAGTTAGATACTTTTCGGCAAGGGCAAGGATTCGCTTATCGCGTGATATTAACTGCTTTAGCTGACGATGGAACATTTTCTCAACGGTCCGGGCGGAACATTCGTTATTATTATATGACTCCAGCAATTCTTCCGCCTGTATAAATCTGCGGTCCCACATCCCAACCATTCGGTAAGAAGCAGACTGCAATCCGGGCCAGGATGCGGATGTCAATATATTTGAAATGGCGGTGCTGTCTGTAACCGGAGTAAATTCATCGCCATCCTGAACATGAAGCATGAACATTGTAGAAGAATGTCTCTCTTGAACCTTAAGAGGATAGACATATAGTTTATCCTCGTATCTGTAAATATCCAAAAGAAGCTGCGTTGTTTCTGAGATTGGCAGAGCAGCGTGATAAGAATGATAATTTCTCAGTACGGCAAAATAGGCGACAGTTTCAAGCTCATATAGATAAGGGCAGGTAAGCCTGAAGAAGTTCCCAAGCATACGCTCGCTGAAGCACTCAATTGCAAGTTCCGAAAGGGAATCAAAAACATAATACGCATCCCGCCCCGTCTGCTCAATGACCTCATGAATTTTGGTGATGAAAATTTCAAATCCTGCTGCGGGATTGAGTTGATATATACGGGCTCCTGAGTCTTTTGATACAAGCTCTTTATGCTTTGCAAAACGAAAGTAAACAATCTTTCGTCCCTCGCTTTGAGCGCCGGTTACAAAAGGCTCTACAAAAGGCAGGTAGTCATCGATAGAATCCACCTGCCATACAACATTATCACCCGGCTTGATGCCATGGAGTATTTCATCTAAGGCTGGTAGTCCGGTGCTGGGTTGTGTAACTGCCATTTAAGGATCTCCACGTTTATAAAATTTAGTAAAATCCTGAGAGAGTCCAGATCATCAATTTTACATTAACACTATTATATATATGTATGTTCATCTTTCACCTAATTTACTCTTTTAGAATCTTAATATTTCGTTCCGGGTAATATCTTTTCCAATAAATTTGTTCCCGTTTTTTAAATCCGGAGCTTCCCTGGCCAGAATTATCGTAAATCCTTGATTTTGTTAGGGGTATATGATAAGGTAGCAATGCTATCCGGGGCGCGTATGTGCTTGTGTGCTCTCTGTTTATTGGTCTTGAAGGAGTAATTTATGCGACGCAAAATAGCAGTGGTGCCGGAAAAATGTTCCGGCTGTCGGGTTTGTGAGATGGCCTGCGCCATACACAGGCAAAAGATAAACAATCCCAAGAAAGCCAGGATACGAGTAACTACTATATATCCGCATCCGGTAGTGCGTATGCCGGTGGTATGCAATCAGTGTAAAGATGCCAAATGTCTTTCCGCCTGTCCAACCGATGTGATATACAGGCAAAACGGAGTGGTTAAAATACATCAGGATGGCTGCATCGGCTGTCACGCGTGCGTGGACGCTTGTCCTTTTGGCGCAATGTATGTTCACTCGGATATTGATGTGCCTTTGAAATGCGACCTGTGCGAAGACAGCGGCCAGCCTCAATGCGTTAGGATGTGCCCGACGGGTGCGATATTATTTATGCCGGAGCACGTTTTCGGCCAGGCTCATCGGCTCAATAATGTCCTCTCATATACCCACATGAAAGAAATAGAGTACATTGAAGAGGGCGAACCTAAACATCTGCACTACGCTGACAACAACGCCGCCGAAGACCTCGACAGAACAGGAGGTGGATCATGAATCAGTATAAGGGCGGATATTTCAGAAAGATACTGCATATTGATATGACCAGCGGCACCAGCAGAACCGAAGCCGTCGATGATGAGTTTATTGAAAGCTATATAGGCGGAAGAGGTTTTGCGATAAAACTCTTGTGGGACAACCTTGCAAAAAATAATGGCCGGGTGGATCCGCTCGGGCCGGAAAATATGCTTGTAGTCGCGGCAGGGCCTCTGACTGGCGTTTACCTGCCAAGCTCGGGAAAGAATTCCTTTGCATCGATCTCACCGGCTACCGGATTATTCGGAGATTCGAGCATGGGTGGCGGTTTCGGTGTTGAATTGAGGCAGGCCGGCTACGATGCCGTAACAATTGTCGGCAAGGCCCCGGAATTGAGCTATGTGTTTATTGATGATAATCATATTTCGATAGTAACGTGTCCGGAACTCAAGGGCAAAGGAAACCTGGAGACAGAGGGTAGAATTCGAGACAATCTTGGCGATCACGATGTGAAGGTGGCGTCTATCGGCATAGCGGGCGAAAACCTTGTGCGGTATGCGTGTGTAACAAGCGAGTGGAGTAGGAATGCCGGCCGAACCGGAATTGGGGCGGTCATGGGAAGCAAGAATATCAAGGCTATCACTGTGAGAGGGCAGCAGGATTTGCCCGTAGCTAATATTGATAAAGTAATTGAAATTTCCGAGCAGGCATATAAGGAACTTGGTGCTCACAATATGATGGGCCACTGGCAAAAGCAGGGGCTCATGGGTGTAATCGATTATGCTAATGTAATGGGAATTCTTCCGACGTATAATTTCCGCGATACACACTGGGAAAAGTCAAAGAGTATCAACGGCAAGACGATGCTTGCGAGTCATAAGATTGGCAATACCGCCTGCTTCGGATGCCCGATGTGCTGCGGCAATATTAATCTTGTCAAAGAAGGTAAATGGGCCGGTACTGTCACCGAAGGGCCGGAGTATGAAACAGCCGCTATGCTGGGCTCTAATGTAGGAATTGATAACTTTGCGAGTATTTTAAAGGGAAACCATCTTTGTGACGACCTGGGCATCGATACGATATCCACAGGAAATCTGATAGCTGTTGTGATAGAAGGTTATGAAAAGGATCTGTTAACACTTGATGACCTGGATGGCAAGCCGATCACTTGGGGTGATGACGACCGCATAATGGAGCTTATAGAACAAATAGCCAAATGCGAGTCTATAGGCGCAATCCTTGCACTTGGAGCCAAAGGTGTGCTCGAACGCTGGCCTCAACTAAAGGATATTGTACTGCACGTTAAGGGTCTTGAGCAGTCTGCCTACGATTGCAGGGGCGCAAGCTCTATGGCTCTTGCTTACGGCACAAGCGATATTGGTGCCCATCACACCCGGGCATGGACTGTAGGCAAGGAGCTTGAGATGGGTGCCGACTGGGGTATCAGCGAAAAGGTTGATCTGGTAATATATCATCAACACATCCGTTCACTGTTCGATATGTTCGGTGTGTGCCGGCTGCCCTGGATTGAGCTGGGTTTCCATGAAGATTTTTACGCTGAGCTCTACAGCGAGGTCGTAGGCCGGAAATACAGTCTTGATGATCTGCTTGTCAAATCACAGAATCTATATAATATGACCCGGGCTATCAACGTTAAGCTTGGTGCTTCCAAATCCGACGACTATCCGCCGGCACGAACGTTTATTCCCATCCATAGCGGCCCATTGGCCGGTAAGGTCTGCGACAAAGACGAATACGAAAAAATGCTGGCGCTGTACTACGAAAAACGCGGCTGGAGCGAGCAGGGTAATCCACAAATAGCCTGCGACTGATATACTACTGCTTGAGATGTGCTGCGAAGCCGCCGTATTTTTGCAGCGTGATTGCGAGCTTATCGGAGGCGGTTAAGGATTGGTTGTATGTTTTGAAAGAGCGGGGCTTTGTGCCGTCGCAGATGATGGTGGCATTATATACTCCAGAGCCGAGGAAGCTAAGGTCGAGATTGTATGTTTGCATGATGTCCTGACCGGTAAGGCCGCCGAGAAACCATTGATTGCCCTTACGGCGGGCGATGAAAATATATTTGCCCGGGTAACCTTCGATAAACTTCGTCTCGTCCCATGCCGCTGGTACATATTTTAGAAACTGCTTGGGGATTTCGGGCAATTCAAGATATGCTTTTGTACCGTCGGCGAAATGAGTCCAGCCTGATTCATAAACAACAGCCAGGGCGAGTTCATGGGTATAAGTTGTCAAATGGGGATAGACGTTGTCCCAGAACATTACAGGTGTATAGTCCATAGGGCCGACAACGTTGCGGGTGAAAGGCAGGATTGTATTAAGAGTAAGCGCCATTTTGGGATATAGTTTATCGAAGCTGTAGCATTCCTCGCCTCGCATTGCTTCCATACTCATCAGGTGAGGGTAGGTGCGTGACCAGCCGCGGGGTAGGGTGCAGCCGTGGAAATTTACCATAATCTGGTAGTCGGCCGCGTCTTTGAGAATATCATGATAAAGCTGGATGACGTTTTGCTTGTCGGACTGGAAAAAATCAACCTTTACCCCCTTGATGCCCCATTTTTTCAGCATGGCGAATTCGAAGCGGCGGACGTCTTTCAGGAACATTGTGCCGCGTGGCTTTTCAGTTACGATATTGTGCGGGCCGCCGGAGTTATACCAGAGTAGCAAACCGACACCTTTGGTTTTGGCATAGGCAATGAGGTCGTGGATGGTGCCGTTTTTCATAATAGTCCAGTTAGCATCGATGAGGGAGTATTCCCATCCCATTTCAGCGGCAAGGTCGATCCAAAGACGAAGCTTGTCATGGTCCTGTGGGCTGTCGTGGTCGAAGAGCCAGCTCCAGGAAGCCCGGCCGGGCTTGATCCACGAGATATCTTCAATGATAGGGAGCGGATTCAGGTTGGTAACGAGGGTTGATTCAACGATAGGCGCAAGGCTGTCACCGAGGATGATAACGCGCCAGGGTGTAGCCCATGGCAATGTTGCCGATGGGTTGATTTGGCCGGTGTTATTTCCATCACCCTCATTGGGGAAGCGGATGCGGTAGAGTCCATTAGGGGCGTTTTGCTCTAACCGGCAGCCGCAGTAAGTTGGATCAAGGGCGGCTTCGGTAATGAGACCCCAGTGGGAAGTGTCCGAGTTGCCAAAAAGAACCGGAAAAGCCCAGCCTTCCGTATTTGGTGAGGATGTGCCGGCGCGTATTCCATCTTGGTAATATGTTTCGTAGGCGGGGCTGTACTTGGTGG
>JAVVFI010000012.1:0-27407 GCA_032250555.1 Sedimentisphaerales bacterium | reverse complement strand
CAGTTCAAAAGCACGTATTTTACAGCAAACAAAATCGATACGAATCCTGCGCGGGCCTGTGATACTGTATATCATCCGAGGGTGGTTCAGCCGACTTTGCTTTATTGGCAGCGGACTGCAGATGCGAATCTGACGAGGCTCTTTTCCGCCTGGATGGATACCTGGGTCGATGCGGCGATACGTGCCGAGCGCGGGAAGCCGGCCGGTATTATTCCTACGGCAATCCACTGGCCAGATGGAAAAATCGGCGGCTTGTCGCCTGACTGGTGGGATCCGCGGAATCATGGTGAATATACCCTTTATCTTTACCCAAGCGCAATGAGCCAGATGACCCACACACTTTTACTTACTCATTACATCACAGGTAAGGCCAAGTATCTTGAACCAATCCGTTCGGTAGCAAATGCCCGCCTCAGGTATCTAAGCTCACCGCCGGATAATGAGCCGGCTCCGGGCACCGAGGCCTGGTGTGCTTCGAGACTTGGCGGTCTGTCGAGTGTTATCGCTAAATACAGGTTTCTGACAGGTAATACCGAGTTCGATGAGCTTATAGGTAAGGAGAGTTTACCGTATATTCGTTTCAGGATGGATGGTGACTTCAGCTCATTAGTCTCTGCACTCGGCAACAACGCTGAAGCGCTGCGGATTAATTTTGAAGGTTACACAAGCGAAGTCCGCTATACCGACCGTGTCCTGCGCTTCCCGGGTTTATTTACCGGTAACGAGACATTGTCCGAACCTGCCGTAACGATTCACACTCCGAATCCATCGCTTCTTTATTCAACGGTAACCGGCGATCCGGGCGGAGCCGGATACTTTCCTCTCAATGCCGTCCGATGGCTGACGGAGCCCCGTAATATCGCGGCGTTAGTGAGAGAATCGGGAACCGAACAATTTACGGCGGAGCTGTTCCACTTTGGCAGGGAAAAACGCCGGATGTCGGCTGAGTTTTACTTACTCAAACCGGGTGAATATAATCTTAGCTTAACAGCCAAAAATGGCGAAGAGCAAAAATCCTTAATAACTGATAAATTTGAAGTAAAAGGCGGCAGGACACGTGTCTTTTTTGAACTACCGCCGCGGAAGCTCTGCATATTAAAAATCCGTCGTCTTTAGAGGGAAATCTTCTTTGCCAGCATAAATTCGGCGGTTCTTGATTTTCTGTGACCCGCAGGTTACAATTCGCTTTTTATGAGTAGAGTCGGCAGAAATTTTACTTTATACATATAGCATTACTTTGCAAAAGAAGGAATATCAAATGAAGTGTCGAGGTTTTAATTGTCAATGACTGAGAACCTGAAAAAGCTGAATCATAATGTATCAGATATTTCAACCTGGCTGAAATTTAAACGGATTCCCTGGTTGATTGCAGGTCCCTGCAGTGCGGAGTCTGAAAAACAAGTAAAGTCGATAGCCCGTAAACTGGTAAAATCTCCCCACGTTAAGGTTTTTCGTGCGGGAATCTGGAAACCACGTACGCGGCCCAACACTTTCGAAGGAGTCGGTAAAGTCGGCCTTGAATGGCTCAAGATGGTAAAGGCCGAGACCTCCCTTCTTACTACAACCGAGGTGGCAAACACACAGCACGTTGAAATGTGCCTCGATAACGATGTTGATATTCTCTGGATTGGAGCGAGGACTACGGTGAATCCATTCCTTGTACAGGAGATAGCTAACTCTCTTAAAGGAGTTGATATTCCGGTACTCGTTAAGAATCCTATCAATGCTGAATTAGGCCTTTGGCTGGGTGCCATTGAAAGGCTGTATAACGCAGGGATTAAAAAGCTTGCGGCCATACACAGAGGTTTTTCAACTTATGTACGTATGGCATACCGTAATAATCCAAACTGGCAGATTCCTATCGAGTTGAAAAGGCAGCTGCCGAATTTACCTCTTATTTGTGATCCAAGCCATATAGGGGGCCACCGCAAATTCATAGAACCTATCTCTCAGACGGCGCTGGATTTAGGCATCAATGGTCTTATGATAGAAACTCACAATGATCCGAGCCGGGCCCTGAGTGATTCTAAACAGCAAATTACCCCCCACGCTTTGATGAAGCTGCTCAAGAAGCTTCGGGCTCGAAATAAGGCTATAACAGATGAGCAGTTAAAAAGACAGATAGCCCGCCTGCGCACGGAGATCAGCCAGGCGGACTCACAAATCATACAGGACCTTGCGGAAAGGATGAAGTGGGTAGAGGAAATCGGTAAACTCAAACAGGAGCACAATATTCCTGTTCTTCAGATTAACAGATGGGAGTACCTTCTAAAGGACCACATGACTAAGGCTAAGCAGCTTGGTCTGGAGAGTGAATTCATCAAGGCAGTATTCGAACTCATTCATGCCGAGGCCGTAAAAAGGCAGTTGTAGAAACAGCCAAACCGAATCGACAGGGTGTTTTAAGTTTCAGCGTTGGATGGTTTATTCATTTGGTTTCTATAATTAAAAAGGGGCCTATACCAAGCTGGTACAGGCCCCGAATTTTCAAATCTACTACATACTTTTACTTAACAGTTAAATCCCTGCTTACTGAGCAGGTGGATACAGGCGGATATCGTCAAAGTACATCATACCCGTTCCGCCGGTAACCGAGCTAAGGCCAAGAGTAATCGAATTAACATTCGCAAGGTTGATGCCCTGGTCGGCAAAGGCCTGCAGGGGGATATTCCACTCGGTCCAGTTATTTATCGTTGCTGCATCGGGATCATCATTATTGACTTTGGCGTTGCCATTGAGGGCGACATACAAAGTCTCAGCGGCGTTGGATGAATTGCCTCTGAACCAGATTGTCAGAGTATCGACACCATTTACGGTCCAGTCACGATTGGCAGCTAATGTCAATGTTGCCTCGGATTTTCCGACTGCGTTGTCGTATGCCATCGGCATCGACTGAGAACCATTGTTAACGATAGTCTGCTCAGCAAATGGAGCATTAAGGTTTCCAACAACAGAACCGTTCGTTGCCGGATTGTCGAATCCGTCTATCCAGGCCAGATATATCCTGTTACTATCGGGGTCACCTTCATCGAGGTCGTTGTAGCTTTCCATATCGTCAATTATAAGGAAGTTGGCCGTGGTGAAGCTCCAAAGTGGGCCCGTCCAGGGGCTGTCGGCATTTGCGTTATTGGCCTCATCTATACGCCAGTAGTAAGTGGTATCCCACTCAAGCTGTCCGGGCTCAAAGCTCTCGGAGCCAAGATTGCCGCTGCCTTTAAGCTCCATGGAGGCTGCATCGGCGCCGAAATAGACATCATACGAAGCTCCAAATCCGGGTGTCCAGGTTAGGGTAGGTGTCTGCGTGATATCGACAGCGCCATTAGCCGGGCTCGGGCTGCCAACTGCGCCTTCGGTAGTAAAGCTCCAGACATCGCCTTTAAAAGTGTTGACGATATCAAACTCATCGACCCGCCAGTAGTAAGTCTTGGCCATTTTAAGTGTACCGGGTTTGTAGGTCGTAGTTCCCTGTACCATGCCACCTGACGCAGTGTCCACTTCATCAAAAGTCTCACCGAAGTACGGTGTGTGCAATTTCGCACCGAAACCTTGCGTCCAGCTAAGAGTCACATCGACACCTACAGATTCAGCACCATCGGCGGGATCGGGGAAGTATGCTGTCTTAGGAGGAATACTAAAGCTCCAGACATCGCCCTTCCAGGGGCTGTTCGGCTCGGCGTCATTAACCTCATCGATGCGCCAGTAGTATGTCGTGCCGGGAACAAGACCATCCGGATAAGCAAATCCGGGGAAGCCGGCAACGAAGAAATTACTTGTCTGATTGCCCAGGAATGTGCCCTCGGCACCGCTGTCTACATCTTCGAAACTCTCACCTAAATAGACATCGTGCGAGACCGCATAGCCACCAGCTCTCCATGAAACGTTAACCCAAGTATCAGCATGCAGATCGCCATCACCTGGTGTCGGTCCGGATGCAAACGGCCATAATCCACCTGCTCCCTGCATGACACCCAGTATTTCACCAGGCGACAGAGCATGGTCATAGACGCGAACGTCGCTCAAATGGCCACTCCACATCTCCGCGGCATTAGTGGCGTCACCACCCATGCCAAAGGGGTTTTCGTCGATAGTCGCAGTGGTAGTGCTGGTTGCGGAGAGTTCAGCATTACGATAGTGGTTTAGAGTATCCCCCTCCTTTACGACTACGAAATGAACCCATTCGCCCGGGTTTGGATCATCATAGTCAATGGTTCCGTTATGCCCACCGTGATAGTATTCAAATCTTGTTGAAGTGAATTTGATGAACTGTCCAGATCCCGGCGTCGGGGTTCCGCCATAACGATTGCCTAAAATCACTTCATTAACACCGGTTCCATCGCCTTCCTGCTTGATCCATAACGCCCATGTAAAATCGTTGTCCAAGTCCATAGGCGGGATTATCAGGTCGGTACTGATATATGCACCGCTGCTGTTGTCTCCACTAAAGCTTACTACCATACCGCGCTCAGGATCGTTGACCCAGACAGCACCGCCTGCGCCCAGGCCGCCGCCGTCGAAGTTATTGATGGTTCCGTCATTTCCTGAGGCGGATAAATCAATAACAGTATCTCCTGAGCCTTCATTCAACGGCCACCATCCAAGAAGGCCAGCCGACGCAACATTTGTCAGGGCCAGGCCTAGCACTAAAACCATAGAAACCAGATAAAACAATTTTTTAGACATAATAGTCCTCCTTAAATAAGTTATAAAAATTACCAATTATGCTTTGGCCACCCGCCAAAATGCTCATTGTTTTTTATAGGAAGATTTTTTTGTTGAAATATGAAAGCTCAATTCCGGGACACAAAGCTATTGTTACAACAGACGTTACCCCCGGCATAAAAACATCCTCCTCTATTTGGAAAAATTGTATAAATCACTCCTATATAAATATAGGAATACGCAGATAATCTGCAGTTCAGATACAAACTTCACCACTATTATCTATACCAAATTCACCGCTTTATTGTCAATGAAAAAATCCATATATGACCATAGTTTCCGAAATTCGCGGCAATTTGTTTATATCAGCGAACAGGAATCGTTAATATCCGTTTTCAGCAACTTTTTTAAGGAATTATTGGAATCTGCACCTTAGTATTGCCGAGGAAGAGTCTATTGTGGTCAGTATTAAAGGTATATCCTATACATCTTCTATGACATCGAATAATATAGTATTATTATGAAAATAGCAGTCGTTTACAATCGTGATTCTCAAAACGTCATAAACCTTTTTGGAATTCCGAACCGGGAACGAATCGGGCGCAAGACAATAAAGCGGATTTCCGATGCACTCAAGGCGGGAAAACATCAGGTCAAAGAGATTGAGGGAGACAAGGACCTAATCGAGCGGCTGGGTGATTTCATGCCAAAGGTTCTGAAGGGAGAACTCCCGGGTTTGGTTTTCAATGTCTCTTACGGGATTCAGGGCCAGGCGAGATATGCCCATGTACCGAGCATTCTCGAAATGATCGGGATTCCCTATGTCGGCTCTGGCCCACTTGCACACGGCCTTGCCCTCGATAAGGTCGTTGCTAAAATAATCTTTCGTCAGCATAACCTGCCGACACCGGAGTTCGTTGTCCTCAATTCATGGGAAGATGAATTGCCTCCGGATTTACCGTATCCAATGGTTGTAAAACCCAAAAATGAATCCGTATCTTTTGGGGTGACAGTAGTCCATAGTGAGAGTGAATTAAGGGAAGCCGTCCGGACGATTTTTGAGGCTTTCAAACAGCCTGTACTAGCGGAGCAGTATATCGAAGGCCGTGAGATAAATGTCGGCTTAATAGGTAACAATCCTGCCGAGGTTCTCCCTCCGGTGGAATTGTTGTTCCCGAAGGACGGGCCGGCGATTTACACATATCAAGACAAGGTTCATAAGTCCGGACGCGAAATCGGATTCGAGTGTCCCGCCAAAGTGAGCCAGGAGACCTTAGAAAAAGCCCAGGACCTTGCCCGCAGGGCCTTCGAGGTTCTCGGCTGCTTTGACTGCGCCCGTGTTGACATGCGTTTAGACGCCGAGGAAAATCTTCACCTGCTCGAAGTGAACAGCCTGCCGAGCATGGGTGAACATGGTTCATATACGATTGGTGCTCAAAATGTAGGTCTTGATTTTCCGGGACTGGTCAATCGTCTCGTTGAGGTGGCGAGTACTCGCTATTTCGGTACGCCGAAGCCGGTCAGAATATCAAAAAAGACCTCCGATACCGGTCAGTTAGTTATGTCATTTTTAACTCAGCGGCGGGACCAAATCGAGAGGCGTCTGCGTGTCTGGACAAACCTGCATAGCAGGACTTCGGATCCGTTCGGCATTCAACAGGCGAAGGTGAAGCTCAGCCAGAGTCTCGAGGAAATAGGTCTTGAAGCCGTTGAGGAATTAACGGACAACAAAACCGCCTGGACATGGCAGACAAAGGCCGGGGTGTCAGACGGGACTCTTTTTGTCGGGCATCTGGACGTGGCGCTTACAAGTGAGATACCCATACAGGTGTTCCGCCGAACTCCGGAGTGGCTCTACGGAGAAGGTATTGGTCTTTCCCGTGCTCCCCTGGTGATGTTGGAATTCGTTCTAAAGGTATTAAAAAGTCTGCGAAAGTTAAATTCACTACCTGTCGGTGTTCTTTACTATGCCGATGAAGGCAGAGATAATATAGAAAGCAGTGATATTATCAAAGCCGCCGCAGAAAGAGCCAAGCGAGTGCTGATTCTGCGGCCGGGTAATCCTCAGAACAAAGTAGTAATAGAGCGGCGTGGCTGGCGAAAGTATCAGCTTGTTGCTGAGGACGTACCGTCTCGACTCGGCAAAGCAAGAAAGAAACCAGAAATCCTGCGCTGGGTATGTAACAAACTGGAGGATATCTCGAAACTCTCTTCCAAGGAGAAGCGCCTTTCGATTGCGGTCTCAGACATCCGCCCGACTACCTTTCCTATGCTGCTTCCACATAAAGTGGAGGCCACTATCCTGCTAAGCTACGGTGACAAAGAAGTGGCAGACGATACAGAGCCATCAATAAGAGAGATGCTCGTAGAGAATGGTTTTCGTTGTCAACTTAAGATTGTCTCAGACCGGCCAGCAATGAAAAACTGTCCAGCAAACAAGCGGCTTGTTGGGGAATTGGCAGAGGTTGCAGCCAACTGGGAAATTCCGTTCGGAAAAGAGTCTTCCCTGTGGCCTTCGGTTGCGGGGCTTGTGCCTTCATCGACGCCTGTTGTTTGTGGTCTTGGACCCGTTACGAAAGATGTTTACACACCAAACGAAGCAGTGGAGAGAATCAGCCTTCTACAAAGAACGTTATTGGTTGCCGAATTTTTAGCTAAACAAGCAGAGGGATAATATATCATGACTTCTGCGCCAAAGCAGCATGATGATACAGATGTACGAGACTTTAGCCCTGTCAAAGTTTACCAGCCCCAGCGTGTAGCCGTCTCGGAATACGGCATGGCAAGTACACAGCATTATCTGGCAACGGGAGCAGCGGTCCAAATTCTTGAGTCGGGAGGTAATGCCATCGATGCGGCCGTTGCCGCCGCCTTTGCTCTTGGCGTGTGTGAGCCGGCAGCTTCCGGATTAGGCGGTCAGACAATGATGTTAATCCATCTGTCTCGTTCGCGGCGAACGTTTGCATTGGATGGATCGTCCCGGGCTCCAAACAGGACTTCGGTACAGGACATGAGCAAGGATCAGCGCTTACGAGGATTCCAAGCCACGACAGTTCCCAGTACTCCAGCGGTTCTGGCTTATGCGCTGGAACGCTTTGGTACTATGCCGTTAGGTGAAATACTTCGGCCAGCCATTCAACTTGCCGAGAATGGGTATCGTATCAGCGAGCTTCAACGTAAGCTGACTCGAAGAGTAAGAAAGCATTTACGGCAAGGGCCGGCAGCACAGCTATTCCTGAAGGATGGCAAGAAAACCTTTAAGGTTGGGGAAAGGTTCTCTCAGCCAGCGCTTGCCGCTACACTGAGAAGACTCGGGCACAAGAGAATTACTGATTTCTATCATGGACAAATAGGAAAGTTGATACATGAAGATATGGCCCGGAATAAAGGGCTTATTACAAAAGAAGACCTGGCCCAGATACCTCGGCCTATCGAAAGAAAACCCGTTTCCAGTCAGTTCGGAGATTTCAGGATTGTGACATTTCCTCCGCCGGGGGCGGGCAGAACGCTGATAGAACTGCTTAATATTATAAGCCATATTCCGAAGAAGTATCGAAATGTGGATACACCTGAAGGAGCATTGACGCTTGCCAAGGCCATACGGCAGGCCAATCGAGACCGCAACGACAGACCTTTCGATCCAAACTTTTACGCCCAGGTTCCGCAGAAACGAATGCTGAGCACGGACTATGCCAGAGATATCGCCCGCTGGTCGATGAGAAACATAAAGACAGGCGGGGATACTACACATTTATCTGTTATGGATAAGTTTGGGAACGTAGCAGCTTTGACACAGTCTATTGAGCGCGTGTTCGGCTCGTGTGTGGCTACGCCCGAACTCGGCTTTCTATATAATAATTATATGATGGCGTTTGAAGACCAGGACATGAAACATCCCTATTATCTGCGTCCGAATGCCGTGCCCTGGGCCAGTGTCGCGCCTACAATTATCTTCAAAGACCGAAGACCCTGGATGGCGATCGGTTCTCCGGGGAGTCAGCGTATCGTTTCATCTATTGCACAGGTTTTTCTTCGGCTTGCCAAACAGATGCCGTTCGAATCCGTGGACGCGCCTCGCCTGCATTGTTCTGCTGACGGGGCGGTATCATTGGAAGCATCCCGGATGCGCAGTGATATCCCAACAATGCTGGAAAGACATGGATTCAGCATCGACGTCAGGGAGCCTTATTCGTTTTATCTCGGCAGTGTCCAGTTAGTGATGTGCGAGGGCAACAAGTTTGTCGGTGTGGCGGACCCCCGGCGTGACGGGGAGGCCGGAGGCCCGACCAAATGAAACTGCCACTAATTATTTCAGTTCCTCACGCCGGTCTGACCGTGCCGCAGGAAGCTCGGGATTACTGTGTGCTTTCACCGGAGCAGATACTTGCCGACAGCGATGAAGGGGCAGCGGAGATATACGACCTGAAATCCACGGTGGCGATACATATCACAACAGATATTGCCCGCGCAGTAGTTGACATGAATCGGGCCGAGGACGATAGAGGTCAAGATGGTGTCGTTAAGACTCACACCTGTTACGATGCCAGGGTATATCGAAAGCCTGTACCTGAAAATGTGGTCGAGATTCTTCTGGAGCGTTATTACCGCCCTTATCATCGGCGGCTTTCAGAATTTGCGGTTGACGCCAAATTCGGTGTCGATTGTCATACTATGGCCGCTGTGGGCCCGCCTTGCAGCGAAGATTCGGATTGTGAGCGGCCAAACATCTGTCTGAGCAATGCAGATGGGACATGCCCACAGGAGTGGTTTGAAAAGATGGTGCATTGCTTCAGGGAATCATTCGAAAGTGAAGTTTCGGTCAATCATCCGTTCAAAGGCGGCTATATTATCCGTTCTCATTCATCCGAACTGCCGTGGGTCCAGTTAGAGCTTTCGCGAGCGCCATTCCTTCAAACGGGCGAGAAACGAGAACGTGTTCTTCAGGCACTTACACTCTTCTGTCAAATGGTTCTCGATAGTTAGTTATTACTGACGAACTGTTGAGTCTGGTTGTCGGTTTCAAGAACTATTCTGAAACCTACGTTGTAAACCTTTTGCCATGCAGGATAGCTCAGTCTCGAAGCCGAACGACAGCGTTTCGGTCTGTCATACCATGAGCCGCCACGAGCCACTTTTTCGCCGTTATAATTGGTATCATAACGCTGTTCGTATTCAGAATAGGGATAAGGTTTATACGTGGAGCGTGTCCACTCCCAGACGTTACCGTGCATGTCATGCAGACCCCAGGCATTTGGTTTGTAGCTGCCTACCTTTGCCGTTACGAGTTTCTTGTCGTTGAATCGGGCATCTCTTGGTACTATGTCTGGGGTGTATTGATCTCTAACGTCGTACACGAGATCACGTATGGTGAAATCAGCCATATTTCCGAACGGTGAAAAGTCCGTGTCCAGGTCGCCATAGTACAGGGGAGTATCGGTGCCCGCCCGGCAAGCCCATTCCCACTGAGCTTCAGAAGGCAATAAAACTTTTTGCCCGGTTTTTTCGGAAAGCCAGCGACAAAACTCCGCAGCTTCTTTCCATGATACACGAACGACGGGCTGCCTGGGTTCGTTCAGTGCCCAGCCAAGGTCCCACTCATTGAACATCCAGCTTCCTTTATGTTCATACTTACTATCATGTGAGAGATCAAACGCTGAGTATTGCTCATTGGTTATTTCGCACTTGCTCATCCAAAAGGCTCTTTTTATGTTTACCGGTGTAAGGGGATGTTCATCCTCGTATCCATTTTTGTCTCCCATCACAAACCGACCAGCCGGGACAAGGACCATTTCGAGTTTGATACCATTGCCAAGGTCGATCATCCAGTTTGTTTGTCCGGCGGCGGTTTGGCGACGCTGCGCTTCAGTAGCATCAAACGGCCATTCGGGCACCCGGGGAATCTCGAGCTTTGGTTTTGTCAAAGGTGCAGGTTCGACAGGAGCAATTTTTCTTTCCGGCATTTGGGGATAGACCTCCGGGTCCTCAACTGTCCCGCCGTAGAGCTTGCGCAGGTCCAGGCGGCGCATGTTGTCGTTTTGTGTTTTCTCCCTACCGACAATTTCTGTCCATGTTCCATGGCAGGGGGCATTCAAGTCTATCCATGTAGTGATTCGCTGCCATGCCTCGGAATCGAGGCGAACACCGTGATGACCTTTTTTTAGCATCTGGACAAGCTCGGTCGTATTTGCAGAAAATTCGCCGGGGGCCAGTAAACGCAAATCACTTTCAAGGCCTCCCACTCTTGCGAAACTTCGCAGGGTGACATAAGATGGTTCGAAAACCCCGCCAAATACTCTGACAAGTTCTTCCCTGGGTACGCCGCGGATAAACCTGGCTTTTGGAACTCCGTTTTTATAGGCAATAAGCATATCCTGGTCACCGCGAAGGTCGGGAATCTTGTGGCCGTCGTCAGGTTTGGTGCCGTTATGGCAAGAGACGCAGTATTTATCCAGAACGGGCTGGACCTCACGTTTGAAACTGAAACCTCTTTCTGGTCCGTACCATGGTTCGATTTCGGAAGGGTTGCTGCGAGAGGCAATAGTTCGCAGATTCGGGGGGCCGGCGTTCTGCTTCTGGTGACATCCGATACAGGAAACAACTTCGCCGGGCATGGCAGTCATCCAGCTTCGCATTAACTGCAGGGCCTTACCGTCGGCATCGAGCGGCTGGATTGATATTGGTGTGTTGGCGGGGACGCGGAACATGGCCGAGCCGTCTGTTTCAACAGGTACGGTACCAAGTATGCGTTTAGGTTCCCATGGACCATCGGTGCCGACGCGATGATTAATACCTGCAATTTTGTGATAAGCGAAGTGATAGGTGAATAATCGCAGCTTTTTGACAGCGCCGTGCGGAACGCCTTTCAGGCCGGGGCCTTTATAAATATTCTCAAGATAAACGATGGCATCTTTGCGGCTGAGGTCAATTTTGTCGGGAATGACCCGTGGTTTTTTAATCTTTTGAATCGGAATCGGCTCGAGCAGCGCATTGCCCTCGATTTCCTTCAGGAGAAGGATGTTGTCGAAAGTATCGACCAGATAAATGCCCCAAAGGTCGTTGGGTCTTGGCTTGCAGGAAACGAGGAAATACTTCTCGCTGAGGGGCCACGGATGAAGGAATTTAGGCCAGGTATCTAAAGTCAGCTTGTCCTGGATGAGAGGCTTTACCTTTCGGCCGTGACGGGGTATTCGCTGTACGACGCCTTCGGTAGCGTTTCGTCCTAAAGGTGGGTCAAGTATGAAGAGTTCGCCGACTCTTCCGACGTGATGTCCTGTCACGATACCCACTATTTTTGTGGGATGGTTGGGTATAGGGCGGGCGTAAAAGATTGCATTGGGCCAGTATCCGCCGCTGCCGTAATACTCCTTTTGCGTCGTACCGTCCGGATTCATAGTAAACAAAAATCGAGCCCAGACGTGCGGGATATCAGTGTACTCCCATCGCAGGTAAAGAATGCGTCCGTCGTTCATCACTGTCGGGCAGAAGTTGTGGTCCTGTTCGAAACATATCTGGCGAACATTCCGGCCGTTGTTGTCCATTAGATACATCATACCAACATTGACAGAAGCATTGCACGGGACACCCTGGAATGGTGCGGTTGAGATAAAAGCAATTTTGTCGTTTGGCAGATAGCAAGAGTCAAAGTTATGAACGTCGGGCTGGCTGCCCGGAGAAACCTGACGCAGATTTGTGCCGTCGATGTTAATCTCGAATACCTGCCAGTTTTTGCGTTTGTCCGGCATTGAGAACATTATCTTTTCGGCGTCAAAATGTAAATCCATCTCGTTGATTAGTCCTCTGGCGGGAGGTTTGTACAGAGTGGTGATACGACCTTCGGGTTTTACCGGTGAGAGGACGGATATCTCATTTTCCCAGCCGACCGTGTCCGGCATTGTATGAAGCTGCCATGAACTTTGCTGAGGCAGGCCGAGAAATTTACCCAATCCTTTATCGTTTTCTTCATCACCATTAGCCCGGCGAGGGTCATCAAGCGGCCTGCGTTTAATGAGCAGTAGTTTGTTGAAGTCAAGCAGAGGATTTGAAAGCAGAGCGCGGTGCTGTAAGGCTATGATTTCATCGACCTGTCCGACCGCAGTTTTATCGCCGTGCTGCAGTGCTTTTTTAATTTCAGGCAGGCGGTTTTCATAGTTATCAATAGCCCTTAAATATTTCTCTCCATTTGTGTACTTTTCGGGAAAGCCCTTCATCAGGTCTTTTACTGCCAGTTTCATAGCAGTGAAGTTGACAAGTTCAAGGTCCGACATGGCTTTGGTAATTCGGTCTGTCGGCGGGTTAGTGAATTTGGATTGTTCAGCTGCGATTAGCCCGGGAGAGGTTAATGATACCAGGAAATACACAGTAAGACAGAAAAGTGTTATCAAGGTGGTTTTTCTCACTGACATCTTTGCTTATTACCTCCAATAAAAATCAAAGTGATTTTCCATATATATCCTAAAAGCGGAATAAAAACCGCAAATGAGTATAACAGAATCAGTGACGAATTTCCAGATATATCTATTAAATCCGACCAGGAATAGGACGGTATAAGTAATCCGGAGATTTTTCTTGGCGCTTTTGCTGGTGTCGGCTATATCTAAATTAGAAATACCTTGAACGGAACCTTGAAATTATGCTTCAGTATCATTCTTACCCGAGGAACAAACAAATGAAACAGAATCGAAGGTCTAAAATATCGTCTTTTATAATTTTGCTTTTTACCGCCACGGTTTTTCTTCTATCTCCAGCTCGTTCGGTGGGCGCCGATTCAACTGTGTCACTGATTATAGATGATACTATTGGCCCTGCTGGGAGATACGGTGTGAACAAAGTGCAATTGGCTCTACAGGCAAAAGGGATACCGGTTAAACAGGCAACATCTCTCGAAACAACAAACGGCAATTACTTACTTGTCGCGGGTCTTTCGGGTGGAACCGGGCCGGCAGCAGAGCTTCACGACAGTCTTGATATTCCCAGACCGAAAGAAGCCGAGTCACTGCTCATTCGAGAAACAAAATGGTCAGGTAAAAAAATACTCCTCGTCAGCGGGTCCGACGACAGGGGGCTGATGTATGCGCTTCTGGATGTTGCTGACCGCATCGGCTGGAGCAGCAATTCGTCGAGGCCTTTTAGTGAGGTGCGTAATATTCAGGAAAGCCCGGCGGTAGCTGAGCGAGCCCTCTCGATTTACACAATGCACCAGGCAAATTTTGAAAGCTATTTTTATGACGAGGACTACTGGGAAAGATACCTCGATATGCTGGCGGAAAATCGTTTCAATACATTTGCTCTGCTGTTGGGCTACGAGAACTGGGGATATTTTACTCCCCCCTACCCGTACTTTTTCGATGTGGAAGAATTTCCCGATATTAAAGTGGTTGGAATCACCGAGCAGAAACAGCAGCGTAATCTTGCGGCGCTGAAAAAGCTCATCAAAATGACACACGAGCGAGGTATGAATTTTACCTTAGGCATCTGGGACCATATCTACAGGGGCGGCGTGCAGGGCCCGGGAGATCGTGTGGGCAAGCCGACCGAGGGCATCGTATGGGGTCTGACGGCAGATATTTTAACCGCTTACACAAGGGTCGCATTGACGAAGCTTCTAAAATTAGTGCCTGAGCTTGATGCAATTCAGTTTCGGATGCACGGCGAGTCAGGGCTCAAGAGAACTGAGATGGGCGGCTTCTGGGAGAATGTTTATCAGGTGATGAATGAGCATGGGCCGAATATAAGATTTGATGCGCGGGCGAAGAACTTTCCCGATTCACTTATCGACAAGGCCGTTGAAATGGGTGTCAATATGCGGATATGCACCAAGTACTGGATGGAACAGATGAGCCTTCCCTTTCATCCGACGCACATTCACCCGGGGAACCAACATGACCGGCGTCACGGCTATGCCGATTTGCTGCGCTATCCACAACGATACAAGATGCACTGGCGGCTGTGGAACAGCGGCACCTCACGCATACTGCTTTGGGGTGATCCGGAATATGTCTGTCGTTTTGCACAGAGCACTCACCTTTACGATGGTGAGGGTTTCGAGGTGAGTCAGCCTCTGGCAACTAAAATGCAGGACCATCCGCATGATATGAAACCGTTCGAATTGCTCAAGCCACAATACCAGTACTATGACTGGGAGTTCGAGCGGTACTGGCATTTCTTCCAGGTTTTCGGCAGGGTTGGTTATAATCCTGATACACCGCCTGAGGTTTGGCAAATGGAATTTCAGCGGCGATTCGGCAAACGAGCAGCACCTTTTGTCGAACGAGCCATCCACACCGCGAGCAGGATTCTGCCGCGTATCGTTGCATATAATTATCCTTATAATATGTTTCCGACAACGAGGGGCTGGGTTGAGAAACAACGGATGAAAGATTTACCCGAGTATGCCAAAGCTCTGCCGAGTGACACACAGCAGTTTTTGAGTATTGACAACGCTGCACGATTTCAGTTAGAGGGAAAAGATTCCGCAAGGGTTTGGCCTCAGCAATCCAGCCGGTGGTTCGCTGCTGTGTCTAAAGATGTTCTGAAGCTGGTCGATCAAGCCCAAAAGCGAATCGGTAACAATCAAAGCAGGGAATTCAATTCCACCATGGCGGATATGAAAATACTTGCCAATCTCGCTATGTACCACTCGCACAGAGCCAATGCCGGTGTTAGTTACGCATTATTCAGGCACAGCCAGGACCTTAATGCTCTCGATGATGCCATAGTTTACGAAAGCCGGGCGATTGAGGCGTGGGAACGGCTTGTAGAAGCGGCGGGGGATATATACCATAGTGACCTTATCATGGGACGGGAAAGCGCCGGCTTGTCGGGGCACTGGTCGGATGAGTTGGTAAAGCTAAAAGAGGGGCTGGAAAAACTCAAGCAGCAAAGAGATAGTTTCCAACCGGCCGCTCCCGAGATGAAACTGGCAATAGCCCACGTGCCGATTCGAAAGGCACAACACGGAAAGAAGCTGTCAGTTCGAGCGACAGTAAACTCCGGGGAATCGGATGTGAAAGTTAAAATTGGCTACCGCATCGGCAGGAGAGATTATGTGTGGAAGGATATGAAGCAGGCCGGGCCATTTGTTTATCATGCCGAGATATACAGCAGGAATGTGAAGCCGGGCCTGAATTATTTAATCGAGGTCAGCGACAGAGGTGCCGGGCGAGTGAAGACCGAAGTGATTGCAGTGACGGTTACAAAAGACGATGAGCCGCCGCGAGTAAGGCATAAACACCTCAGCAGTGCCGAGGCGACTAAACCGATAACAGTCACGGCAGATGTAAGTGATTCCAGCGGAGTTAAATGGGTGCGCTTGCTTTACAGAAGTGTAACTCAATATCAGGACTACAAGATGCTGCAAATGGTTAAGACAGACAAAAAAGACGAATATGAAGCTGTTGTTCCCGGTGAGGACGTTGAGGCGAAATGGGATTTTATGTACCTGATTGAGGTGATGGATGAGAACGGCAACGGCAAGATTTATCCCGACCTGGAGCATGAAACGCCATATATTGTAGTTAAGCTGAAGCGGTGACATAGCCCGGTGACAAAAACAGAATCGGCACAACCGCTCTCAACCGACCGGCTTAGAATTTGCCACTCAAAATTGTTATATCTTTGCGTCGATTTTCAGGTGTAACCCGGAGTTTCTCAACTCGTCCATTTCGAACGGTACACTGAATGACTGTCTTGAAAGGGGCGTGGAGCTTGAAGTCAACATCCCAATCGACAGGCCATGCGGGCAGCAGGTATATTTTTCTGCCGTCTGTCTGCATAAGCATTCGCTGCAATGCAGTCATCGTTACGCAGCCGTGGTCCTGGTCGGGAATCCAGTCGTAATTGGGACCCCAGAATGCAGGGAAACGGCTGCCCTTATGTTTAGTTGAGAAATTCTGAATTACGAATTTCGATGCGTCGTCTGTTATGCCAAGATACGCGGCCTGGACCGGCGTTTGATACCAGCCTCCGGTGCCCTTGTGTGTTCGCCGCTGGTAGGTTTCGATTCCAATTTCCAGATTTGGTTTTTCAATTCCAAAAAGCCGGTATGGAAAGATGGCGTAGAGTTCCGGATTTTCCTGGTTCCGTTTTTCACTGAATATCTCAGCCGGAAGTAAAATTTGCTTGCCCTTGTCTTCTTTCATTGGAACAGCAGGCAGATCGGCGAGAGTTTTCTTCCATGACTTTCTTTGCGAGGAGGTTATCAAACCATCGGGCAACTCCAGTAATGCACTGAGTACGAACTTAAGTCCGGCAACTTCCGGCAGGGGATTAACACACTGCCACCATGTTTCCAGCGACTGTGAAGGCTCGAAGCGAATCTTACCCTGCTCATCACGAGGCCAGTGCCTGTCGAAAAAAGTAATAGTTTCATCGGCCAGCGGCAAAAGCTTATCACGCAGAAATTTTCTATCCTGTGTAATGGCGTAATAGTCAAGCATCATGGCGGTTAGTTCGATCCCGCCCTGCCATTCGCGGCGTATGTATTGGTTGACTGTTTCGGGCCCTTTATGACCCCAGCCAAAATCGCAATTGCCGTTCGTCCCCCAAAAGTGCATTGTTTCCGGAAAGAAAGCACCATCATGCTTATAATAAATCTTTGTCTTGTCACGGCAGAGACCGAGCGCCTTAATATACATCTGAAACAGCGGCTGCATGAGATCGAAATCCCCCGCTGCCGGCATCGACCAATAAGGCAGCCGGGTATTCTGCCACCAGTACATCCCTCCCCATCGCCGATAATCACCGTCAAAATGCTCCTTACCCATTTGGGCATCTACTGTAAAAATCGAACCGTTGAACTTGATGGGATATTCGCCTCGGCCGCCGCAGGCGTTTATCCATCGCTGGAGGTTATAACCTCGAGTGACTACTTCGGCATCTTTCGAGCCGCCAACATAGATCCAGCTTCGCTTCCAAAACTTTTCCCACCACTGCCTGTGTGCTGTACGCGCAGTCTTAAGGTCTCCTGCATCAATCGAAGCTATTTGTTTTTCCAGCAAACCCAACCATGTATCAATGGTTTTCGTCTGCGCCGTCAGAGGGTAAATCGAAACCACAAAACGTTTGCCCGGTTTGGCTGATTTGAGAATCTGTTTATCAACGGTTTTTAATCCATCGCCTTTCATACACCCGCCAAATGTGCGGTTTAGAAGCGGGTCATTATATTTTGCCAGCAACAGGTCGAGGTGCTGATTCTTTAGTGTTACCGGATAACAGGACTTCTCGTTGCGATGATACCATACGATACGATTATTTTGAGCCGGCAGAACCACATCTGGATAAACGATAATCGGATAATCATCGTTACCTGTCAGGGCACGGGCACTATTGGCCTCATCACCTTTTAGCCGGCGAGTTTCATTACGCCAAACTTCGAGATTACATTGAAGGTCAAAAGGTTTCTTCCCCTTAGCTTCGACATAGATGACCGGCCGATTAGCATCCACCCAAACTCGCAATGTCACCTGCTTTTCCAGTGAACCGGCGACGATTTCAATCTCACCTTGGCGTAATTTCAGGCTCTGACGGAAAAAACCGCCTTTGCTGAACGGATTCGGAGAAATTTTCAGGCGTACCCGACCAAGCTTGAGCAACCGACAGTTCTCACTCCAGGAATCGGTCTTGCTTATGTAGAATAGAAGGTCTCCATTTTCCTCTACCCAGAGGTTTAAGCCGATATCTCCATTACCTATAGGCATTGAGCCGGAACTGTCCTTACTCGGGCTGTCCCAAACAACATTGTAGGTTTCGATATCATTAAAATTTTGAGCTGTTGTTTCCTTTCCAAAACCAGTGCAGGAACAAAACATAACTACACATAGTATTAAACAGAAAGTTTTCGTAGTTTTAATAATTAGCATTTACTCCTCCTGTAATTATCACATTTCCTCATCAAATTCGCCCAAATCAAGGGGGTATTGTCCAAATTGGCGAACAAGTTTTATGATATAATCATAAGTATGTCCGGAGACATTGCTGCTTACGGAATGGTCGGACTGAAAAATATAGCCTCCGCCTTTTGCGGCATTGAGCTTTCTTAAAATCTCCTTCCGGATAAGCTTCTTGTCTCCATCTTCCCAGATTTTTATGTTGCTGTTTCCGCATATCCCTAATCTTTGTCCATATTCACGGCGTAACTGCACAGAATCCAAATCCGCTTTGGCTTCCAGCGGATTCATTGCGTCAATACCTATCTCGATATAATCGTCGAGGATTTTGTTAATATTGCCGCATCCGTGATATATAACCATCAGGCCTTTTGAATGAGCATAATCTGCAATTGCTTTGACCCATGGCTTGAAATATCGGCGCCAATAGTCGGGAGAGAAAAACATATCATTCCTATAAGCCACATCTCCCCAGATGACAAATCCGTCCAATAGATTTTCGGCTACTGCGATTTGGGCCTTTGCACATTCCAGATAGAACTGTCCAATCCGGTTAATCGCCTTACCCATACGCTCAGGATGCATTCCTATCCAAAGCATATTGTTCTCGGGCCCGATCAGGCGGGTCAGACATTCGTTACACTCGATGATGCTCCCGAATACGGGGAAGTCCGGCCATAAGGACTTTACAGTTTCAATCCACGGCGGCGAATTTCGTTCGAAGCCGTCCCCGACACCGGCGATTTGATTGTCACCTGCCTGGAAATATCTTCTTTTGTCATAAGGGTCGTCAAATTCAAGAGCTTCGAGCTTTTCTATAGTATCCGTTTCAAAGTCAACGAATTCGGGCATAGGGCCAGAAAATTTCTTCCGCAAAATAGCACCAAAACCGGTCTTCAAAATAACTTCCTCGTTATTTTCCTTCAGGGTCTCAAATGACCGGATAAACGGATCCATATTGGGCACGGTAACAATCCAGTCCAGGTCGTAATAGTAATAAGGATTGGCATTGTCCGGGAGATTCAGGTCGTTTCGCCATCGTGATATAAAACCGCCCCAGAAGAAATCGCTGACGGGAACTCTGTCCGGTTCCTGATGATTAAGGGTCTTCCTCATCCGGTCGAGCTTGGTAAGCGTGTTTTCTTTTCTCTTGTGAGCTTTTGAGTTGCCCGCCGTATTATCGAACATCCCCATTTCGCTTACTCCATATCATATTAAACACAGTACCAATATATCGTAGTGAGTAAAGTAATTGTAGCTAAACATCGGGTGGTTGACAACAAGCATATGAATTCAAGAGGCAGGATAAACAGGTTGCTATTTTGACCCCCAGAGTGTAGAATATTCTGTACAGCCTTTGAAGATAGTACGAGTAAGGAATCGTTCCAATAATTGGCTGCCTGAGACTATTATGAATCTACGAAGCTATTGTGTAATCCTGTTTTTAACAGGACTGCTTTTGCAAAGTCCGTTAAATGCTAAGGAGAAAGAAGCATTAAGGGAAATCGTCGAGGCTGACTGGAGCGCTCAGGAACACAGGAAAAACAGGACACCTGATGATACCTCCGCCGTGCGTGATGCATATAGACGTGCTGAACAGCTTCTCGATGATCTGCGTAAAATGCCTGAAGGGCCCGACATCACTTCTGAGGCGGCTGCCCTTAAGCATCTGCGCATTCAGGTAGATGCCGTGGATTCATTAGACAAACAGGCACGACTCACATTGTATCGTCGAGTCCGTTCTGTTACGCGCAACATAGCGCTGAAAAATCCTCTTATTGCTTCAAGGCCTATTATTTTTATGAAGCGCCGCCGTTTCATCTGCCAGATGCTGCACGAGTATCTTGGTTACTATTATGACTACGAAGATATCTCAGGCGGAGGAATCTATTTACTGGAAGAACCCGGCTATTCGTTTGCATATCAAGATCTGACAAAAGATCGATTAGGCCGGGGTAATTATACCACACTGGCTTTGTCTTATGATGTCGAGACGATTTATTTTGCCTTTGCGGCGCGGGCTGCAGAGAAACCGGATTACTATTCCCCGCAGCGAAAATGTTTCCACATCTATGCAATGAATCTCGACGGCAGTAACGTCAGACAGATCACCAAGGGCCCGGATGATGACTTTGATCCCTGTCCCCTGCCGGATGGCGGGCTGGCGTTCATGTCGTCGGCACGCGGAGGTTTTACTCGCTGCAACAATCCCTGGGAACCATTGCCGGCTCATACCCTGCATCGGCTCGACTCGACCTTGAAGCACCAGCGTATGCTCTCATTCCACGAGACCAGTGAGTGGCATCCCTCTGTGCTGCATGACGGGCGCATTGTTTATATCCGCTGGGACTATGTGGACCGCTCGGCAGCGAACTTTCATGGACTATGGGTTGCCAATCCTGATGGTTCGGCTCCCACAGCTCTGTTTGGCAATTACACTATGAACATTAACGCTTGTTATCAACCAAAGGCAATCCCGAATTCACACAAGCTCGTTTTTCTGGCTGGCGCTCACCATGCCGATGTGGGCGGCTCACTCGTTGTGCTGGATCCGCATCGTATTGCCCTCGACACGAAGACAGGCCAGGATAGCTTTGATGCAATCGAGGTGTTGACACCGGAGGTATGTTTCCCCGAGGCTCCTGGTTGGCCTGCCAGCTATTTCCACAGTCCCTGGCCGTTATCGGAGAATTATTTCCTGGTGTCCTTCAGCTTTGATCCTTTACCGGGTATGGGATCAAAGGTGAAGCGTGATACCGAGACGGGACTCTATTATTTCGATCGGTTCGGGAATATGGAACTGCTTTACCGGGAAAAAGGTATTTCGTCCATGTATCCTATCCCGCTCAAAGCTCGAGAGGTGCCCCCAATTATACCCAGCAGACTGGATGAAGAGTTGGGTAGTGAAGGCGAGTTTATGCTGACGGATGTACGTACGAGCCATTTCCCCATGCCTGAAAATCGGCGCATAGTCGAATTGCGTGTTTTTCAGGTTTTACCGAAAAGCTGTACACATGTAGCCAATAAGCCTCGCATCGGCCATGCCAATGCAGAGAGTGCGCGTATGCTTCTCGGCACGGTGCCGGTCGAGGCGGACGGCTCAGCATATTTCCGTGCCCCGGCGAAAAAGCCTCTGTATTTTCAGGCCGTGGATGAAAACGGCAGAGCGGTTCAATCAATGCGTTCAGTAACATATTTACAGCCGGGAGAACGGCAGGGGTGCGTAGGCTGTCACGAGCCTCGTAACCAGGCGGTGACGGCTCAGAAAACTCGCCCCCTTGCCATGCGACGTGAGCCTTCGGAAATAAAAGCCGGCCCCGATGGAACTTATCCTTTCAGCTATACCAGACTTGTCCAGCCTGTCCTCGACGAGCATTGCATACAATGTCACGACGGAAAAGCCGGTGATTCGAAGAGCGACCTGGTGTTGACGAGTGAGCCGTCCGGGACATTCAGCACATCTTATGTGAGCCTAAGAAAATATGTTCGATGGTATGAGTGGGGCGGCGAATCAATTACACCGATTGTTACCAGGCCTGGACGTATTGGCGCAGATGAAAGTCCTTTGTTGAAGGTACTCAAAGACCCAATACATACAAAGCATGTTCACTTCTCCCAAGAGGAACGCCAGAGGATACATATCTGGCTGGACGCCAATGTACCTTTCTATGGAACTTACGAGCAACAGCAGCAGCTCGCACAGAAAAACGGGCAGGCAGTTCTACCCCCTTCACTTCAATAGAATCCAAAAATGCCGAGCTGATCAGCAAGCAATCTCCATAAGATATACATTGCTTTTCTCATCTGATTTTCGGGCAAGCACGCAGAAATGTCCGTTCTTGTTCTGAGATAACATAAGATCGAGTTCATCAGCCTCAAAGACTTCGGACAAATAAGTGGCATGCATCGAACTAATGTTCCCTTCGAATTTAAATGCTTTTCTCAATGCGTCAATGCCCCATCGCACATATTCCGTATTATTCACGTGCCCGTTTAAGTCGATTGAGCTGTAGGGTACAATTATTCGATCTACTTCACTGTAATCATCCTGCGGCTCTAATCTTACCAGTTCTTCTGATAAAGCTTTGGCTTCGGTTTTGGGCAGGCTCAGGTCGAGACGAAATAAATTCTTTGGCCGGTTGCTTTGTTTATTCAATACCATCCACTGGCTGCCGGCTTTGAATAACTCGCAGTCATTTTGGTCCCTAACGACAAATTCTCTTGTAGCTATTGAACGGGTATGTCCGCTCGGCCATGTTTTAACGGTTATTTCATCATTCCATTTCGGGAGCATATTGATTTCAATTCTGAGATTCGATAGAACCCAATAGCTGTTTATTTTATTTAAATTGTCAACTCCAAAACCAAGCTCTTCGGCGTGCAGTGCCGCGGCCTCCTGTAAATACTGCATCAGGCAAGCTGTCTTAATGTTCCCATCAGGCCGGCACTCATAGGATTTAACTGCGAACTTTTCTTCTCTGACCTTCATAGTACGGATTAGACCTCTGTTATTATCCTGATAACTTTATCTGTTGAATCAAAACTATTATCATTGCAAGGTGCCGTTTTTGCAAGGGCGCAGCATTAGTGAAAATATGAACACTATTATAAGGTAATGTAAATGACAAAATTGCACCATGCATTATTATGCTGATTGGAAATCTTGAATTTCAGGAACAATCGTGGTACTATGTTGTAAATTAAACTCAGCGGGAAAATCCTGCTTGAGTGGATTAGAAAGAATAAATTATTCCAGGAGACGTATTATGGATGAATTTAATAGTATCGAGGAGATTTTGGATTTTGCGATAGCGGGTGAAGCAGAGGCAAGTCAATTTTATACGGATTTAGCCGGTCAAATGGATAACCCGGCAATGCGTGAAGTGTTCGAAAGCTTTGCCAAAGAAGAGCTTGGTCACAAAGCCAGGTTAGAGGGGGTAAAAAAAGGTGATGTCCAGCCCAAAGCAGGTGAAGTCACGGACCTTAAAATAGCCGATTATATGGTTGATATTGAGCCCTCACCGAACATGGATTACCAGAGCGCAATTATTCTGGCAATGAAAAAGGAAAAAGCCGCGTTTAAGCTTTACACTACATTAGCGTCGAAGATGCAGGACCCTGAATTGCGCAATATGTTTTTGTCACTGGCCCAGGAGGAGGCCAAGCATAAACTTCGCTTCGAAATTGAATACGACGCTGAGATAATGAAAGAAAACTAAACACTTTCAAGTCTAAAAAAGTCAGGGACAGCCGCGATTAAGCGACTGTCCCGAATACAAGAAATATGGCAATTAATAAAAGAGCCCGTAGTTAGTCCCTGACCTTGCCGGTAGCAGCCCACTCCACTCCATTGCGGATGAGTTGCTTCATGTTGGGGTCAAGAATAGCCTTGTGGTCATGACCGAAGGCGTTATGGACGCAGCGTCCTTTGCCGTAAGTCCTGGTGAAAACCAGCGGCTCGGTATTGTTGCTCCAGTCGGAGTCGGCGGAGACCAGAACTTCAATCTCACTGTCTCCCTGCAATTTCGCATAAAGTTCGTCAAAAATCTTGAAATCTTTTAATTCCCTTGTAATCGGATGTTCTTTAACAACCTTGGCCCCGAATACAGCTCGCGGACCATGTCCTGAAGTTCCCATTACCCACTTGCGGCCGCAGAGCTTGCCGAATTCGTCCCATTCAGAGAAAGAGGCGCTGGCAAGATGCTGAACATAGAAACCTTTGCCCTTCTTGACGAATTCCAACAGGTTCTCTTTTGCCTGGTCTGTGATAGTAGGGCCCCTGTTGAACATAGTCAGCAGGATAACATCATACTTTCCCAGGGCGGTATTTGATTCGAGGATCAGGGGATCTTCACATACCTTGACATCAAAACGAGGGGAAGAAACCAGCACCTCGCGTGTCTTTTCAGAGATTTCACGCCAGTCATGGTATGGCGCCACATCATCACCTGCAATCAGCAGTACGCGGATTTTGCCTTGTGCCTTGGGTTGTGCTGCCACGTCGGCCGATATACAACACACCGCTGCCAACAATGCTGCAAAAGCTAATAGTCGAACACTTCGCATAAAATACCTCCTTTACGTTACTCAATTAGATTTCGGGTACTGTGTTACCCACTTGTACGTTTACACTTCATAGTTTTATTTCAGAACGAGCTATCTTATCACCAATGACCGGAATTTCAAGGTATTTTCCGTTTTTCTGTATAGTTCTTAAACAAACGGGGCCTATACCGAATTGGTATAAGCCCCGAATTTATCCATTAACTGCATAATTTTTAGACAGCTAAATCTCGGCTTACGGTGCCGGTGGATACAGCCGAATATCATCGAAGTACATCGTACCCGCTCCGCCGGTAACAGATCTAAGACCGAGAGTAATTGTATTGACATTAGCGAGGTTGACACCCTGGTCTGCGAATGCCTGAAGGCTGACATTCCATTGGGTCCAGGAAGTCGCTCGTGTTGCATCCGGATTATCATGATCGACCACGGCGCTGCCGTTTAGAGTGGCATACAATGTCTCCGGAGTATTAGCCGAAGCACCTCTGAACCAAATCGTCAGCGTATCAACACCTTTTTCGGTCCAGTCACGCGGGTACGTCAATGTCAAAGTCGCCTTAGAGTCTCCGGCAGAGTTGTCGTATTCCAACGGCATTGACTGATTGCCACTGTGAACGATACTCTGTTCGGCAAAGGGAGCATTAGCATAACCCACGAGAGAACCATTTGTTGGGTCACCGAATCCATCTATCCAGGCCAGATATATCCTGTTAGAAGCAGGGTCACTTTCATCAAGGTCATTGTAGCTCTCAAAGTCATCCACGATAAGGAAGTTAGCTGTTGTGAAGCTCCAGACAAGACCCGTTTGTGTTCCACCGGCCTCGACTTCATCAACTCGCCAGTAATATGTCGAATCCCATTCGAGTTTACCGGGGTCATAACTCTCAGAGCCGATGGTTTTGCTGCCTTTGTATTCGGGCGAACCTGTATCAGCACTACGTACTGCGTCTTTATCCATACCAAAATATACCTGGTGCGAAGTAGCATTATCGCTTGCAGTCCACGTGAGAATCTGAGTCTGCGTCACATCAACAGCGCCGTTTGAAGGTATTGGAGTTCCGACGGCACCAGGAGTAGAAAAGCTCCAGACCTCGCCTTTAAATGTCTCGGCGCCGTGAAACGCATCGACTCTCCAATAGAAAGCCTTCCCTGATTCAAGTGTACCCGGACTGTAGGTTGAAGTTCCCCAGGGCATGGCTCCGGCAGCATTGCTGACAGTATCATAATCATCACCGAAGTACACATAGTGTAATATCGCGCCGAAACCGGGCTGCCAGGTAAGAGCAATATTTGGGTCAACAGAGTCGGTACCATCGACCGGTTCCGGATGATAGGCGGTCTTTGGCGGAACCAAAAAGCTCCAGATATTACCTTCGTGTATGGTGCCGTCTGCCTCAATTTCATCAATCCGCCAGTAGTAAGTTGTGCCCGGTACAAGGCCTTCCGGATAAGGAAATCCCGGGAAACCGACAATAAAATCCGTCGAAACCTTGTTGCCGAGGAATGCATCCGCAGCACCAGCTTTGACATCGATAAGATTATCACTGAAGTACACATCATGCGAGACAGCAGTAAATCCTGCAGTCCATGTAACGGTTGCCCATGTATCGGAGTGTATGCTGCCGTCAGCCGGATTGGGTTCGCGTGCAGTTTGCATGACTTCTGCAAAAGGAGTTATAACAGGTGACAGATATCTGCCTTCGATAATCTCCGGACCGGCGCCAATAGTCGGCCCTCCCCACGCCACAGCTAAGCTGTCGCCGCCGCCGCCTTCCTTCATCAGCGCTTCGACATAATACTTTTGTCCGGCCTGCAGAGTGATTGCATCTGATTTCTGATCGGGACCTCCAACTCCACCACCGGTATTTTCGAAATCCCGTGCAGGTGTCCAGCCCGCAACGAAGGCAATCTCCACTACGTTGGCCGGATCGTCATCGGTGCTTAACCACAGTTGGCATTCGTCGTCACCGGCAATCCAGAAGGTGTAATCTCCGTTTGCCGGCGGATATACATAACCACGGGCACGTATGCCGTAATTATCACGAAAGTCAACATCTCCCTCGAAAGTTTCCCACCACTTGCTCTCATCCGGGCTGTCAGGGTAACGGGGATTGTTGGTGAGGTCGGTAACCGCCGTGCCTGTTATATCATTCCAGTACTCGTACAGAATGTTGCCAACCCCCAACTGGCCTCTGGCGCTGCCAACCATACTCAACAACACCACGAAAGAAGCCAAATACATCAATTTTCTACACATAACAATCCTCCTTTAAAATAAAATAAGTGTTTTCTTGAAATGTAAAAACCTTAACTTTAGAGCATAAAGTTATCGATTAAACTTCGTATTCTAAATAATCACTCCTCCTTAATTTTGAAAAGAACATGAATTGCTCCCGCTCAAAGCCATAATCACTCAGATATCAGTCTGAACAGGTACATACTTCACTAATATCATCTATACCAAATTATCTACCTTCCCGTCAAGGAAAAAACTTGTTGATTTTGTGGATATATACCCTCGGCCACATTTTCCATAAATGAGAAACGGCCAATTGAGTGTCGCTTATGGGGATGGATTTATTTGTTTCTGCGGGGGCGGAAATTGCGTGAAGGACGTCTGCGAGATTTGTGCTTATGAGAGATATGTTTGAGGTCTGGCTCCTTACCCTGCCAGACAGGCTGAATATTATTGGTGTTGATTACGGTTTTTAATTTGTGCAGGTCCTGTTTTGTGTAGAGAGTCAGAGCGATGCCCTTTCTGCCCATTCTTGCGGTTCTGCCGGTGCGATGGGTATAGTCGTC
>JAVVFI010000129.1:0-12433 GCA_032250555.1 Sedimentisphaerales bacterium | reverse complement strand
AAGCGCAGGAAGCCTTGAATGAGCCCTTAGTCGAAAAACATAGAGGGGGTATCCAAGGCGGCCAAAGCGCTCTAACCGAACAAGGGAAAAAATGGTTAAAAGCTTACACAGGATTTCACCGCGACATCGAAAAAGCCGTTGATAAGGCTTATGAAAAACACATAAGGAAAATTGTGGAAAAAAGGTAATTTTAAGTTTCAAAGCCTCCGCTGTTAAGTATGTTGAAGAATAAGATGTTCAAACTTGATGGAATGTTAATGATTGGATCGGCCGGAAGTAATGTCGGCAAGACAGAGTTGGCCTGCGCAATTCTGGGGAAATTCAGTAGAAACTGCGATGTCATTGGAATAAAAGCAACTACGATAAAGAATAAAGAAGGCCAATGCCCCCGTGGCGGTGAGGGTTGCGGTGTCTGCTCTTCTTTGGAAGGCGTCTATAGCATTGTAGAAGAACTTGACAGCAGTTCCGAAAAAGACACGGCAAGGCTCCTGGCTGCCGGAGCAAACCGGGTCTTCTGGTTGCGGATTCGAGAAGAACACCTTCTCGAAGGGATAACCGCATTATTGGATGTCATCGGTCACAATGCTGTTTCAATTTGTGAATCAAATTCGCTTAGGCAAGTGGTTGAGCCGGGTCTTTTTCTGATGGTTGGAAGCCGCGAAACGAAAAACTGGAAAAGCTCAGCTGAAAGCGTAAAACAATATGCAGACAGAATTGTGATTTCAGACGGCAGAAGTTTTGATTTTGATCCAAACAGGATAAAGTTCATAAACGGCAAATGGATATTAAACCTGCCGGCAACAGCAATAATTATGGCCGGCGGAGAGAGCAGCCGAATGGGTCTCGACAAGAGTATGTTGTCGATTAAGGGACAAACTATTATTGAGGTGATATGCGAGCAGCTTCGCGGCTCTTTTGATGAGATACTGATAAGTGCAAACCAAGTGGATAAGTTTGCATTTCTTGGCTTCAAGGTAATCCCGGATAAAGTGCCCAAAAAGGGACCTTTGATGGGTATAGCTTCGGCTCTGGAAGCTTCAACCAACGAATTCAATTTTGTAGTTGCCTGTGATATCCCCGAGATAAATCTAAGCATTGTAAACAAAATGCTCACTGAAGCTATCGAAAGCCGGGCGGACATTGTCGTTCCAGTAACTGGTAACGAAAAATACGAACCTCTCTATGCTATCTATCGCAAAAGTGCACTTAAAACCATAAATAAAACGCTCTTATCAGGGAAAAACAAAATAACCGATGTTTTCTCTCTATGCACTGTTAAGTATATTGAGATGGAAGGTACAGATTGGTTGATAAACCTTAATACAAAAGCCGATTACGAAGAATTTCAAAAAAAGCTGCGTTGAAGTAACAACTATACAGAAATGAAATACGAATAGAGGTATAATAACAATGGCTCACGAAGGTCTTTGGGAACAACTTGAAAAACTCGACGGTACCGAAACGGCACAACGGGCAAAGTGTGAGTATCTCGACAGCCCGTCGCGTTACACCATTACCCTACTGAATACCGAGTATGCGGTTCATATTTCGGACAGGAAAATCTTTTCGATCCGACCCGATTCTCAGCAGGAAGAGGCTAATTTTCTCGAACAGCTTTGTATCCTTGCATATTTAATCAATGCCAGGGATTTACCGCCAGCCAACAAACTTGTCGCCGGTAACACTTTACCCGGCGGACAGTTCTTTTTCAGAGGCCAGCATAGCCTTCCAACAAAAAAATTAGAAGAAGCCTTCGGTAACAATCCGAAAGTTTTACATCAGGCTTCGGCACATCTTGACGCCGAACAATGTGAATTCGGTGACGTATCAATTAGCGTATATATGTTACCTCGCTTGCCGTTGACCATAGTGATTTGGGGGCGCGATGAGGAATTCGAAGCTCGAGCTTCTATTCTTTTCGACCAGACTGCAGCTTCTATATTGCCTTTAGATGCCTTATTGGCAGCCGTGAATCTGACTGTTGGGGCATTGTTAAAAAACATTACCGGCAGTGATTAAAAAAGTAATCTACATTTAATAAATAGCTAAATCCGGGTAATCCTATATGATTTGTAAATATTACAGCGTAAAAGCTTGACAGCTTCTGATAAAGCTGTTAGGTTATTGGCTTATAATAACATTGAATGTTTTTTCTCAGATATGGGAGTTTATACGGCCGATAAAAAGGCCGTTATTATATTTGGAATGCAGGGTTTAAAAATAGCAATTGGCGGCAAAGGTGGCGTTGGAAAGACCACAGTGTGTGCAATCTGGGCACAATTATTTGCCAAAAGCGGATTTGACGTCCTCGCAATCGATGCCGATCCTAATACTACTCTTGCCTCAGCCTTTGGCGTAGCCTCAGAACAATGCCCGGAACCGCTTACTCGGATGAAACAGCTAATCGGTGAACGCACCGGCACCGGCAAAGACGCTGTGGGCACATACTTCAGACTGAATCCTAAAGTCAGCGACCTGCCGGAAAAATACTCACTTGATGTTAATGGCTTGAAATTGCTGGTCTTAGGAGCAATTACTCAGGGTGGCGCAGGATGTGCATGTCCGGAAGGGGCATTCTTAAAAGCACTGCTGACACATACTATTTTGCAACGTAAGGAACTGGTCCTGGTCGATTTGGCAGCAGGAGTTGAATTTCTGGGCAGAGCAAGTGTACAAGGCATTGATGCCTTTATTTCCGTCGTAGAGCCCGGCGGCAGAAGTATCGAAACAGCAAACAATATCAATAAAATGGCCAAAGATTTAGGTATTGATTGTGTTGGCACAATTGCCAATAAGATTACAGAACCGGCTCAGGTAGAGATAATCAAATCTCAATTGAAAGATACAGAGCTGCTGGGAATTCTTCAGTATAGCCGCTCTCTACAGGAAGCCGATCTCAGACGCACAGCCGTATTTGGCGCTGACACTGAAGCTACAGAACAACTCGAACAGGCAAAGGATAAATTAGTCGAGCTTATTAGCGAATCCTATTCTAAGTCCACAAAACAATAATTGACAACGCAACAATTTTACATTATGGTAGTTTCCCATTTTGGGACGTATTGCAAAATGGAATACTGGTGTTAAACATTAGAATAGAGGTATATTTATGGATCCAAAAAAACGTAGTATAGATAAAGCGGCACAGGAAATGATAGCCCTTATGGCCGAAAAAGGCCAGAAGAACGCATGGGACAGGCTTGATGCTCAAGGGGTACAGTGCGGCTTTGGAAAACAGGGGATATGCTGCCGGATTTGTGCTATGGGGCCATGTCGAATTACCAAGAAAGCTCCATTTGGTGTTTGCGGCGCAGACGAGGACACCATCGTAGCACGAAATTTCCTCAGAGCAGTTGCCGCGGGAGTCAGTGCCCACAGCGATCACGGCCGAACCGTAGCCGAAGTGTTTATAGCAGGCGCCAAAGGCCAGGCCAAAGATTACAAAATGAAAGACACCACGAAGCTATTCAAGCTGGCCGAGGAACTGGGAGTAAAAATCAAAGACCGTTCGGTAAACGAGATTGCCGTAGATGTTGGCGAAATAGCTCTTGCTGAATTTGGCAAATCCTCAGGAACCCAGTTAATGGCCCGGCGAGCTCCGCAACCGCGTCAGGAAATCTGGAAAAAGCTTGGCGTTACCCCTCGTGCTGTGGACCGGGAAGTAACGGAATCGCTGCACCGCAGTACTATGGGTGTGGACCAAAACTACAAGAATATCCTCACACATGCCAGCCGGGTGGCTCTGGCGGACGGCTGGGGCGGGGCAATGCTGGCTACAGAACTGCAGGATGTTCTCTTTGGTACACCTTATCCGGGTACAGGTGAAGTAAATATGGGAGTTCTGAAAGAAGATGAGGTAAATATTATTGTCCATGGACACGAGCCAATACTCTCGGAAATGATAGCAGTAGCATCCCAGGATGAGGAACTTCTTGCTAAAGCAAAAAAGGCCGGAGCCAACGGAATAAACGTATCAGGCACCTGCTGCACAGCCAACGAACTGCTGATGCGGCACGGCATACCAATCGCAGGCAACTTTCTCAACCAGGAACTCGTAATTGCGACAGGCGCTATAGAGTTGATGGCAGTCGATGTACAGTGTGTGATGCAGGGGCTGACTCAGGTGGCGAAATGTTACCATACCAAGCTTGTCACTACTACCGACAAAGCTCAGATGCCGGAGGTAGAGCATGTCTCGATGGATGAACATAACGCGCTGGAAAGTGCTAAAGAGCTGGTAACGATGGCTATCGATAACTTTAAGAATCGTGGAGATGTTTACATCCCAAAGGAGAAGAACGCAGCCGTAGGCGGCTTTAGTTTTGAGTCGATAAACTATATGTTAGGCGGGCGTTTCCGCGCAAGCTTCAGGCCCCTAAACGACAATATTATTAACGGCCGTATCCGCGGCATTGCGGGTATAGTCGGCTGTACCAATCCTAAAATGCCGCAGGACTATACCCATACAACCCTGGTAAGGGAACTAATCAAACGTGATGTTTTAGTACTAACTACTGGTTGTGCAACTATTGCGTGCGGTAAACAGGGACTTACAAACCCAAAAATGGCGATGGAATTGGCAGGACCGGGATTGAGAGAGGTTTGCGAAGCTGTTGGTATCGCACCGGTACTGACTTGCGGCAGTTGTGTTGACAACACCAGGTTGCTGGTCTCGTGCAGTGAGCTTGTCCGAGAAGGCGGCCTGGGTGACGATATATCCGAACTGCCTGTGGCAGGAGCATGCCTTGAATCAGTCGCCGAAAAAGCACTCGCTATCGGACAATATTTCGTGGCCAGCGGTTTATTGGTCGTATTCGCCAAAGAAACAATGCCGATCTTAGGCAGCAAGAATGTTACTGACTATCTGTTCAAAGGAATTGAAAAAGACCTGGGCGGACGCTGGGCAATTGAATCTGATCCCTTCAAGGCCGCCGAAATGATAATCCAGCATCTCGAAAGCAAACGTGATGCACTGGGTATCAACAAAGAGAAGGAACGCAAGCTCTATGATATGGCGGACCGCAGAGCTTTAACGATAGAATAGAAAAGTAAGAAAAGCTAAATGTAATATAGTATATTCAGGATATTAATTGCAAAGGTAGGTTATTCTATGTCAAAAATCATCGCATCAGCAGCCATACGTGGCGCTCATAAAATAGCCAAAGAGGCAGAAGAAATTTTAACGAAAGCAATCAAAGAAAAAGGTGAAGATTGTCGAGTTGAGTTTCCAAACACCGGCTACTATATGCCCATCATTTATTCTATGACAGGAATGGCAGTCGAAAAATTGGCCGATTTCAAAGAAGTAATGCAGGAGATTAAAGGTTTACTGCCCCCGCTTGTTAATGATGATTTGTGGGTACCATATCTGGGTCATACTCTGGACGCCGGTATGGCAACACTTTTCGCGGAGGAGATGATTGAGGCATGCAAGTACTTAATCGGGCCTAATCCGGTGGATGGTATCTGGCTCGGAGCGGCCGACGACATAATCCTTCGAGAAAGAGGCATCCAGTTTGTGGACGGCACTGCGCCAGGTTTCGCAGCTATAGTCGGAGCTGCACCGGACGTGGAAACAGCAGTTGAAATCGCTCGTAAACTACAGGAACGCAGCCTTTACGTCTTTATGTCAGCTCACAATAACGGTACCTCTTTCGCTGAACAGCTTGCTGAAGGAGGTGTGCAGTTGGGCTGGGAAACGAGACTGATACCTTTCGGACGGGAAATAACATCAGCTATATATTCCCTTGGTTTTGCAAGTCGGGCAGCCCTCAGTTTCGGTGGTGTCCAGGCGGGTGATTTCCGACGCAATCTGCTTTATAACAAAAATAGAATCTTCGCATTTGTTATGGCCATGGGTGAGGTTACCGACGAATGGTATGCTACTGCCGCCGGTGCAATTAACTATGGTTTCCCAGTCATTGCTGATTCCGATATTCCGGAAATTCTTCCTACCGGCGTATGCACGTATGAGCACGTAGTATCAAATATTCCTTACGATCAGATAGTAGAAAAAGCCGTAGAAGTCCGCGGTCTTAAGCTGAAAATCACCGAAATACCAATTCCGGTCTCTGTCAGCCCTGCTTTCGAAGGCGAACGAATCCGCAAGGAAGAAATGCATTGCGAGTTCGGCGGCCAGAGAACACCTGCCTTCGAATGGCTTCGAATGCGGGATATTAGTGAAGTTGAAGACGCCAATGTCGAAGTAATAGGACCTGATTCGGATTCACTGAAACCGGGCGGAAGGCTGCCACTGGGTTTGATAGTCGAAGTAGCCGGAAGAAAAATGCAGCCTGATTTCGAACCTGTACTTGAGCGGCAAATTCATACATTTTTAAACGAGGCTCAGGGATTATGGCACATGGGACAGCGGGATATAAACTGGGTGCGAATCAGTAAGGGCGCCGCAAAGGCGGGTTTCACACTCGAGCATATCGGCAAACTCCTGCATGCCAAGCTGCATGACGAATATTCGAGTATTTTAGATAAGGTACAGGTCAAGATATACACCGATGAAAAGCAGGTGGAAGAGCTTCGCCAGCAGGCCCAGGATGTCTATAACGAGCGTGATGCACGATTGGCAGGTATGCAGGACGAAGACATCGATACGTTCTATTCCTGCACACTCTGTCAAAGTTTTGCCCCAAACCATGTTTGCGTGGTTTCGCCGGAGCGGCCAGGTTTGTGCGGCGCTTACAGTTGGCTGGATTGCCGGGCGGCATTCGAAATAACTCCCTCCGGGCCCAATCAGCCCATCGCAAAAGGAAGTTGCATCGATCCAACCATCGGCCAATGGGACAAAGTAAACGAATTTGTAATCAAAACCAGTGGCGGCAATATTGAGCGAATGAGCCAGTACAGTATGATTGCCGATCCGATGACCTCCTGCGGCTGTTTCGAATGTATCGCCGCTGTACTGCCTTCTACAGGGGGAATAATGATTGTCAACAGAGAGTATTCCGAGATGACACCTTGTGGAATGAAGTTTTCGACACTGGCCGGGACAGTTGGAGGCGGCCAGCAAACACCCGGCTTTATCGGCCATTCAAAGCATTATATATGCTCAAAAAAATTCATCCATGCTGAAGGAGGGATTCAACGGATTGTTTGGATGCCAAAAGTACTCAAAGAAGAAGTTAAAGATGCTCTTTCAGAAAGAATCAAGGAAATTGGATTGGATCCGGAAGAATTCCTCGCCAAAATTGCCGACGAGACCACAGCCACAACCGAAGAAGAGGTACTGGAATTCATCACTAAAAACGAGCATCCGGTTGCCGCTTTAGAGCCTATGTTCTAACAAATGCCAAATATATCTCTTATATAAGGAAGAGCGAAACAAGGGATACCAAATAACATATATAAAATACGAATAAAGGAAAAATACTATGGCACTAACAGGATTGGACATATTCAAGCTCTTACCAAAAACCAACTGTAAAAAGTGCGGCATGCCAACATGCCTGGCTTTTGCTATGGCGCTTGCTCAAAAACGCGCCAAACTCGAAGACTGCCCCGACGTTTCTGAAGAAGCCAAAGGAAAACTTGCCGCCGCATCGGCCCCGCCGATGCGAAAAATCGTATTCGGTACTCAGGACAATCAGATACAACTCGGACAGGAAACTGTAATGTTCCGACACGAGGAAAAATTTTACAATCCGACAGCTCTTGCGGTAACCGTCTCGGACAAACTTACCGGGGAGGATTTAACCAAACGCATCGAAGCTGTAAATGCCCTCCAGTTTGAGCGTATCGGTATTAAAATTGGAGTCAAGGCCATAGCTCTCGTTAATGAAAGCGGTTCTTCGGATTCTTTTGCACAGGCCGCAGCCACAGTGAAGGACGCCAGTAAGCTTGCTCTAATTCTGGTAACCGATTCACCAGATGCAATGGCCGCAGCGGCTGCCAAAACGAAAGAATCTGTACCTTTACTTGCCTCGGCTACCCCGGATAACGCAGAAGAGATGGCCAAAGTAGCAAAGGAAAACGGCTGTCCAATTGTAGCAAAGGCCGACTCACTTGACGCTCTGGCTGAACTTACCGAGAAGATTAAGGCTGCAGGAGTAGAAGATATAGTATTAAACTTCCAAAGCCCGGACCTGCAGAGTCAGTTGCTTAATCTCTCAAAGATGCGAGCCCTGGCCCTGAAAAAAGTGTTTAGACCCATGGGATACCCGACAATATCCTATGCAACCGATGGCAACGCTGATACACAGGTAGCTTCCGCAATAAGTTTGATTGGTAAATACGCAGGGATAGTGGTACTCAATACTGTCGAACCATACGCGATTTTACCGATGCTGACCGCAGTGATGAATATTTATACCGATCCTCAGAAGCCAGTCCAGGTAGAACCAAAAATCTATCGCATCGGCGAACCTGATGAGAATTCACCGGTAATGTTCACTACGAACTTTTCACTGACATATTACACGGTGGAATCTGACGTCGAGTCCAGCAGAATACCAAGCTATATCCTCGTGGTTGACACCGAAGGTACAAGTGTCCTGACGGCTTATTCAGGGGACAAGCTCAACGAAAAAACAGTTGCTGATGCTATGACCAAGCACGGCGTGAAAGACCTTGTCAAGCACCGCAAGCTAATCATCCCCGGCTATGTCGCCGTAATGAGCGGTAAACTCGAAGAGGCCACAAACTGGGAAGTCATGGTCGGCCCAAGAGAATGTTCGATGCTGCCCAAATTCCTCCAGGAAGTCTGGAATTAAATCAGATGTTCGGTCCTCGGTGCAAGATACTCAGAAAAAGAAAAATCGATCATCGTTTGTCCGTCTTAGCTTCTGCGAAGGCGGAAATATAGATAATGGAAGAATCCAGGAAGAAACAATACACAATCCGTTTTGAACCAAGCGGCTTAAAGATAAAAGTGTCGTCCGGGGCAGTTCTACTCGAAGCCGCCCACAAGGCTGGCATTTATTTAAGCAGCATCTGCGGTGGAGATGGATATTGCGGTAAATGCAAAGTAACAATTGACTCCGGACAATTTCAAAGCAAGCCAACTGCATTACTTACTCCTGATGAAGTGCGGGAAAATGTCGTCCTTGCCTGCCAGACCAAAGTCCTTTCCGATATGACCATAACAGTCCCAAAGTCTCATACTTTGGAAACAAGTCAAATACTTATGGACTCGGATGCCCACAGATTCAGTGATCTGCCGTCAGAAGTAAGGGAAGGTGTATTTGAATTCGATCCTCTGGTTCGTAAAATCTGCCTTGAGATGTCACCGCCCACCGTGCACGATCACACTGCAGACCACGAGCGGTTGTATCTGGCAATACGCGAACAGATTGACGCCCCTATAATGCAGACCGGTTTCCGTCTCCTTCAAAAACTATCCAGATTACTGCAAAGCAGTGATTATAAGGTTACAGTAACGGTAGGTCGTCGGGGCGAAACCACCGAGGTTATTGAAGTCGAGCCGGGCAATCACTGCCAAAAAAACTTTGCCGTTGCTGTTGATCTTGGTACGACAACCGTTGTTGCCCACCTTGTTGACCTGACAAAAGCCGTCACAATAGATACCGAAGCAACATACAATAGCCAGATAAACTTCGGCGAAGATTATATTCGCCGAATCATTTACGCCGAAGAAAACGACGCCTTTGACGAAATGCAAAATCGCATCGTCAACGACGTAAACAATCTAATAGTAACACTGGCAACAAGACAGAAAGTTGATTTACATGACGTGAATGCAATCGTTTGTGCCGGCAACACAGCAATGATTCATTTCTTGCTTAATCTTGATTCAACTCGAATCCGCAGAGAGCCTTATGTCGCCTCGGCTGGCTTCGTGCCGGCAATTAGAGCCGCGGAAGTAGGTATCCAAATCAACAAACGTGGCCTGTTATACTGCTTGCCGGGCGTGGCCGCCTATATCGGCAGCGATATAGTAGCGGGTGTTCTGACAACACGAATCTTTACCCAGAAAGGCATCTCTCTTTTAATCGATATAGGAACAAATGGTGAAGTGGTTCTTGGCAATAGAGAATGGCTAACCTGCGCCTCAAGCTCGGCAGGCCCTGCATTTGAAGGCAGCGGAGTCAAGCACGGCATGAGAGCGGGAGGCGGAGCTATAGAAAAACTAACTATTCTCGACGACGGTTCCATAGAGCTTAAGACAATTGGAGACAAACATCCGGTTGGCGTCTGTGGCTCGGGCCTACTGGATACACTTGCCGAATTATTTACCAAAGGAATCATAGATAGAACAGGACGATTCACAGATAACGGCCAGCCGAGGTTAACCGAAGGTGATGAGGGTCGGCAGTTCCAAATATCCCCTTCAGATAACGAGCACCAGGAAATAGTAATCACACAAGCAGATATCGACAATCTGATTCGTTCAAAAGCCGGCGTTTTTGCCTCTATTAAAGTGCTTATGGAAGCGACACAGACAAAGGCCGAAGACTTGGATGCGGTTTATCTGGCCGGCGGATTCGGAAACTTCCTGAACATTCAGCAGGCGGTTAATATTGGAATGCTGCCGGATGTACCGTTGGAGAAAATGCGGTTTGTGGGTAACACCTCCATCGCAGGCGCAAAGACGGTTCTGTTAAGCCGAAAGGCTCTTGAAACAACAGAAAAAATCGCAGAAGGTATGACATATTTTGATTTAATGAGTCATCCGGGCTATATGGATGAATTTACGAGAGCTAATTTCTTGCCTCATACGGATCTATCATTGTTTCCATCTGTACAAACTGTAAAGTGCAAAATATAAAGCGAAAACCATATACGAGAGAAAAATATGGCAACAACAATTGCAGTAAGCGGAAAAGGCGGCTCAGGCAAAACAACATTAGCCGCTATGATTACAAGGCTCCTGATTGAGCAGGCCGGTAGAAAGAGCGTTATTGTAGTAGATGCTGATCCTAACGCCTGCCTGGGACTGACGTTAGGAGTTGAGCCGGAAATAACCGTTGCGGACATTCGAGAAGAAACACGGGCTAAAGGAGCAAGTAACACCGGTATGGATAAAGTACGCACAGTAGAATATGGAATACAACAGGCGATTACTGAGGCAGAAGGCTTTGATTTACTAACGATGGGTAGGCCGGAAGGTCCGAGCTGTTACTGTGCCGTAAATAATATGCTTCGAAAATTCATGGATCAGCTTGGTTCACAGTATGATTTTGTGATTATCGACAATGAGGCGGGGATGGAGCATCTTTCCCGTCGAACCACCAATAATGTTGACGTTCTTTTCATAGTAGCAGAGCCGAACAACATCGGCTGCCTTACAGCTCAGAGGATTTCGGAGCTTTCCAGAAAATTGCCAATCGACATTAAGCGAAAAGGCATTATATGGAACAGGGCCGAGAATGATAAAGAAATTGACGGTATAGACAACTTCGGACATATACCTTATGATAAGTCGGTTTTTGATACCTCAATGCAGGACAAAACTGTCTTTGATCTTGCAAGCGACAGCCCTGCCTTTTCGGCGGCGCGTAAAATATTCGAAGATATCCTGGTGCAGAGCTCGTAGGCAACGAACTCAACACTGTAAACGATGAACTCTTATTGGAGGTCTTAAAATGCCAGTTCCTGAAATTGCAGAGAGTTTTAGCGGCTCAGTAACCCGCCTCACACTTGGCGCAACCCAAGAAGAAGGCGGCACTCGAACCTCAACGGTAACTATAGGCGGAGCCAGTAGTGTCGTTTATGGCGGCTCTTCGGCCGATGCCGGTGAAAAACCGGTTATCGCTATGGACGTTCTGGACAGTAAGCCCGAGGATTGGCCCGACGTATTGCTCGAACCTTATAAAAACGTGCTGGACAGCCCGGGAGACTGGGCTAAAAAGTGTGTAGAGGAGTTTGGAGCAGAGTTAATTTGTGTAAAATTCGAAGGCATTCATCCCGACAAAGGCGATAAAGACGCCGCCCACGCCATCAAGGTGACCGAGGAAGTCTTAAAAGCTGTTGGAGTGCCTCTTGTGCTCTGGGGCTGTGGAAATGATGAAAAAGACAACCAGGTTATGCCCAAAGTAAGCGGTGCAGCAAAAGGTGAAAGATGCCTCATCGGAACCGTTACAGAAGACAATTACAAATCCCTGACCGCTATTGCTTTAGCCGATGGCCACTATCTCATCACTCAGGCCCCTCTGGATATAAACATCGCCAAGCAGGTCAATATCTTAACTTCTGATATGGGTTTCCCGCTTGAACGAATAGTAACGTTCCAGTCAACTGGAGCGCTGGGATATGGTATTGAATACGCATATTCAATTCAGGAACGCCAGCGCATCGCAGCTCTAACCGGCGACAAGATGATGGCTATGCCGGTAATTTGTGATGTCGGGTATGAATCATGGCGGGCCAAAGAAGCCAAAATAACAGACAAACCTGAATGGGGCCCCCCTGAGGATCGTGGACCCATGTGGGAAGTGGCGACTGCCGTCTGCCTGCTGCAGGC
>JAVVFI010000128.1:0-12462 GCA_032250555.1 Sedimentisphaerales bacterium | reverse complement strand
TCTTCAACGGTAGTTTGTATTATTTCCCTGGCTTTCTGTTTTGCCTGGTTCGTTTTCTCAGAACTCTCTTTTTCTGCAGATTGTTGTATTTCGGAGGCTTTGTTACGGGCCTGCTTAAGAATTTCGCCGACCTTTTCCTCTGCCTGAAAGACTTCTTTAATTATCTGTTTCATCGAATCAGACCCTAAACGGAACAAATATGACACAATTTAATTTTGACATAAACATTTCAATATATAAATCGCTATAAGATTGTAAAATAAATAATAAGAAAACTTGTAAGTTTTCTTTCAGATGTGCCTATCTCGAACTAAAAAGCCGTTTTTTTTCGGGGGCAATACGAGATATTTTCAAAAATAAAACCTTTGTCCAATCATAACAGCATCGGCATTAATTCCGGTGATTAGCCGTTAATTGTTTTTGCAGGTTGGTTATATTCCTTTCCCACTTTTTTGTACAACAGGTGCTACAGTTTTGTTGCTATCTTTGTAAAATCCAATATATTTATCAATAAGAGTATCCTGTAAAAGTTATTGTGGTTTCAATGAAAACAACAGTCGGGATCATTACTCGATTTACGAAGGGCAGGTGAGATGAAAGCCTCAAAACAACAATCGTTTATTATCATCGTATGTATCGCGGCGTTTGTCGTACCGGGTGTCTGTCAGGATGCAGCTACGGCAGGGTTACCCGAAAGTGTGAAGGTTGTCTGGGATGTTGAGAAAGCATATCGACAGTCAACGGGCACACGAGAGAGGATATGCATCAATGGTCTTTGGCGTTGGCAGCCAGCCGACACGGAGACAAACGAGGTGCCAGTCGACAGGTGGGGTTACTTCAAGGTCCCGGGGAGCTGGCCTGAAATCACCGATTATATGCAGAAAGACTGCCAGCGAGTTTATGGGCATCCGAGCTGGAAGGGACGCAGCCTGCGCAGCATTACGATGGCCTGGTATCAGCGGGAGATCACCATTCCCGGGGCATGGGCGGGCCGGCGTATCGCCGTCCATGCGGAGTACCTGAACTCATACGCGACTGTATATTTGGATGGTCAGGACGTCGGAGACATCGTCTTTCCTGGCGGTGAACTTGACATAACATCTGTCTGTCGTCCGGGCACCAAACATGTTCTCAGTATGTTCGTTGTCGCTATGCCGCTAAAAGGCGTCATGCTCTCATACAGTGACACCGCCTCGGCCAAAGAGGTCAAGGGTACGGTGGCGCGCCGAGGCCTGTGCGGTGATGTGTATCTTGTCAGCACACCTATTGTCGCACGAATCTCAAACGTAAAAGTGGACACATCGGTGCGCGAGGCTGAAATCAAATTCGACGCCGGGCTGGAGGGCATCGACGCAGATACACAATACACACTTCACGCACGAATCACAGATAACGGTAAAAGCATCAGGCAGTTTACGAGCAAAACCTTCAAGTGGAGTGACCTCAGGGATGGGCGCATTGCATTTACTGAAAACTGGAAACCCGAGAAACTCTGGGACATCCATACACCACAGAACACATACCGCCTCGACCTTTCGCTGCTGGAGGCCGGGGGCAAGGTGCTGGACGCCGGTTATCCGGTGCGATTCGGGTTTCGCGAGTTATGGATTGACGGCCGGGACTTCTTCCTTAACGGTACACGGATATTCCTATCATCCGTTCCACTTGATAATGCCCAGATAGGGGCGGCGCTGGCAAACTATGATGCGGCCCGTGAGAGCATGGAACGGCTCAAGAGCTTCGGGATAAACTTCGTCTATACTCACAACTACGGCTGCGAGCCGGGCTCACATTTGAGCTTCGAGGAGATACTGAAGGCCGCCGACGACGTTGGAATGCTCGTGGCACTATCCCAACCACATTTCTCCCACTATGACTGGGAGGAACCAGACGCAAACGAGACAAACGGCTATGCACGGCACGCAGAGTTTTACGTGCGGGTTGCTCAGAACCATCCATCGGTCGTATTCTACTCAATGAGTCACAATGCTACAGGATACAGCGAAGATATGAATCCGGATATGATAGATGGAATTCAGAATCCTCGCGACACATGGGCATTGAGGAACTCCAAACGCGCAACGCGAGCTGAAGCAATAGTCAGTAACCTTGACTCGGGGCGCATTGTTTATCACCATGCATCGGGAAATCTTGGCCCAATGCACACGAGTAACTTCTATGCAAATTTCGCCCCTGTTCAGGAGATGTCCGACTGGTTCGAACGATGGGCCAAAGTTGGTGTTAAGCCGGTTTTCACGTGCGAATACAGTGTGCCGTTTCCCTGGGACTGGACGATGTACAGGGGATGGTATAAAGGCGAGCGGGAATTCGGAAGCGCAAAGGTGCCGTGGGAGTTCTGTCTTGCGGAGTGGAATTCGCAGTTCCTTGGAGACAGGGCCTTTCAAATCAGTGAGATGGAGAAAGCAAACCTGCGCTGGGAGGCAAAGCAGTTCCGGGCAGGCAGGCTCTGGAACCGATGGGACTATCCTTACGCGGTGAGTTCGAATATTTTTACCGAGCGTTATAAGGTATATGCAAAATACTTCACAGACAACTGGCGAGCTTTTCGCACGTTGGGAGTTTCGGCAAATTCCCCCTGGTCACATGGGCATTACTGGCGGCTGCGTGACGGCGTTGACAAGAGCCGCAGGGATTTCGACGTTGACTGGGAAAACCTTCAGCGTCCAGGCTTCAGCCCGGATTATATCAATCAGCGATATGAAAGAGTGGACCTGGCCTTCGAGCATTCGGACTGGATTCCCACGGCTGCAGCTCAGGCCCTGATTCGCCATAATCAACCGCTGTTAGGTTATATTGGCGGCAAACCGTCGGCCTTCACGAGCAAGGACCATAACTTCATGCCGGGCGAGATAGTTGAAAAACAGCTCATTGTCATTAATAACTGCCGCGAAACAGTTAGAGCAAATTGTGAATGGTCATTTAGCCTGCCTAAAGAAGCTGGCGGCAAAAAGCAAATTACATTGCCGACGGGAGAGCAGGAGCGTATTATGTTGCGTTTCAAACTGCCGGCGACCTTGGCCCCGGGTAAGTATGAACTCAGCGCGAGTTTCAAGTTTGACAATGGCCAGAGCCAAACTGATTCCTTCTATGTTGACGTCATACCGCATCCCAAAGCCCAAAAAGTGAACGGAAAGATTGCACTGTTCGATCCAAAGGGACAAACCGGTGAGCTACTGAAACGGATGGGGATACGATACCGGTCAGTAGAAGCAAACGCCGATTTATCAGCCTACGATGTACTTATCGTTGGAAAGTCCGCCATGACAGTAGAGAGCCCTGCGCCGGATATTAGACGAGTACGCGAAGGACTGAAGGTTATTATTTTCGAGCAGACGCCGGATGTGCTGGAAAAGCGGTTCGGATTCCGTGTGGCTACTTACGGTTTACGACAGGTCTTTAAGCGGGTGTCCAATCATCCGCTTTTGAGAGGAATAGAGGCGGAGCACTTACGCGACTGGCGCGGCGAGGCTACTATTGTACCTTCTCGTCTGGAGTACGAAACGCGGCCCCGTTACGGCCCAACAGTCAAGTGGTGTGATATCCCTGTCACCCGGCTTTGGCGGTGCGGCAATCGTGGAAACGTTGCGACGGTCCTCATTGAAAAGCCAGCGCGAGGTGATTTTTTAGCTGTTCTCGACGGCGGCTATAGTCTCCAGTACAGCCCGTTGATGGAATATCGTGAAGGCAAAGGAATGGCGCTCTTTTGTCAGATAGATGTAACGGGACGTACGGAAGATGACCCGTCGGGACAGACGCTTGTCCGAAACATGCTTCATTACGTATCGGCCTGGCAACCGGCCCCGAGAAGAGAGGTCGTTTATGTCGGCAATCCTGTTGGGAGGCAGCACTTCGAATCCACTGGAGTATCTCTAATTTCTTATGATAAGAGGAAACTATCCATTGACAAAATCCTCATTGTCGGACCGGGCAGGGGACAGACACTTTCAGAGGATGCGGCAGTCATAGCAGACTGGTTGAAGGCGGGCGGCAACCTGCTGGCGATTGGGCTTGACGAGAAGGAGGCAAATGCATTTTTGCCGATTAAAATTCGTACTAAGGAACAGGAACACATTGCAGCCTATTTCGAACCGTTTGGTTTCAAATCGATTGTAGCGGGAGTAGGGGCTGCGGATGTGCACAGTCGTGAGCCGCGTACGATACCTCTTGTCTTGTCGGGAGCTACAACCATCGGCGACGGTGTTCTGGCAACAGCGGAGAACCTGAATGTTGCCTTCTGCCAGCTTGTGCCATGGCAGTTCGACCGCAAGGAGCCGCAAAATGTGAAGAGAACTTTCAGGCGCAGCAGTTACCTCGTCAGCCGTCTGTTGGCCAATATGGGAGCAGCCGGGTCAACGCCTATTATAGAATATTTCCACAATCCAGTGGAAACTTCCAAAGCCGACGAGAAGCGGTGGCTGAACGGCTTATATCTGGATGTGCCGGAAGAGTGGGACGATCCGTACCGGTTCTTCCGATGGTAGTGATAAATGTACAGCATATGGTGACATTGGCGCAGCTAATTTAGGAAAGGAACATCATCGTGCGTATCAAAACATACTTACTGTTACTTGTCTGCCTTGTTATGTTGGGCTATTCGTGTTGTCGAATAACCCCCTCCAATGCGACAGCCAAAGCGGAACCGCCGGAAGGCTTCGTATCGTTATTTAACGAAATCAATCTGGATGGCTGGATTGTGCGGCAGGCTGAGAACCGGGATTGGCAAGTTGTCGATGGTGTCATCGATTGCGATCCTCATGAGGGACAAGGGGACAGAAACCTGTGGACCACTGAGAGCTATGGCGACTTCGAGCTATTAGCGGACTGGCGAATTAAAGAGAGTCCCTACATAAATCGGGCCGCCAAGATAATTCTTCCTGACGGAACTTATAAGAAGGATGATTCCGGGAAAGAATTGCTGATTGAAGTTCCGAATACAGATTCGGGGATTTTTCTTCGCGGGCGGCACAAATCTCAGGTGAACATTTGGTGCTGGCCGGTTGGCTCAGGCGAGGTGTGGGGTTATCGTACCGACCCGGCGTTTTCATCCGAGGTCCACGCCGGGGTAACGCCAAAGGTCAGGGCAGACAGGACGATTGGTCAATGGAACACTTTTCATATCATAATGAAGGGGGACCGTCTGACAGTAAGGCTAAATGGGCAACTTGTCCTCGACAATGCTCAGTTGCCCGGTGTTGCGTCTCAGGGAGCAATTGCGTTGCAGCATCATGGCGAGCGGAAAGACGGAGAATGGGGAGCCTCGTTTCTTCAGTTCCGCAACATTTTCATCAAAGAGCTGGACACAGGCTTCTGATTTGTAATATGAAAAATGTCACCGCTGTTATAATAAATTATTCAGTCAAGGCAAATGTCTTTTCTACGGCCGGTATTAGCTTAACCGGCCCCAGGAGGCCCGATGGTCGCAACGGAATGTCCTTCCATGCTATCCCCGGTGTTCCGGAATATGTAATGTTTGTTCTGCAAAAACGCTGGTCGGGCGGCAGCTTTGCGTCCCCAACAAGGCGATTTGCCCAGGTGTTTGTAATTTCAATTTCAAGATTGTTTTGGCCGGGCCTGGCAGCTTCGGTAATTTCAATTCGATAAGGGGGTTTCCAGAGTATACCTAAAGGACGACCGTTCAGGGTGACTTCGCCGAGAGACCAGAGATTCCCGAGGTCGAGATATATTTTCCTTTCTTTTGCAAACCACTGTCGAGGGATTCGAAAACTCTTTTTATAATTTGCGGTGCCTGAAAAATTACGAATGCCAGGATTTTCATGCTCAGTCCAGGACTTTAGCTCCACGAATGTCGCGGAATCCGGTGCTCCCCATCCGACGGGAAAATAGACATTCCAAGGGCCGGTTAATCGGAGAGCTGATGGAATCCGGTCTATTTGGTATTTAATAGTTCGGCCATCCGATGTTTTCATTTTATAAGAACCATTTTCAAAAGCGGTGAGACGGATTTCTTTTTCGGTGACTGTTGTCGCATTGATACCGGGATCCAAAGAAACCAGATGAGGCCGGCTAACTGATTTACGAAATACAACGAATAGCGAGCCTGAAGGAGCAAGCTGCAATGGGACGCGAATTCCTTCTTGCGTGTGCTCGTAAACCGGCTGCTGCAGGATGGCTCCTGTGTCTGGCAGCCAAAGTTCGGGCGTCTTTGCGGAGACTCTGAAATGGGCATTGACAAATTCCCGGCGCATCTTCCTATTGCGGATAAAATATATGTCGGCTTCCGGGGTTTGCCGATGGATGAAATCCAGGTCCGCATCATCTTTTTCACTCGTATAATAGAAGTCGGGGCCGATACGGCGTTCCAAAAGGATGTCACGCAAGGAGCGCCCCCATATTATTTTCCCTTTGCCATATCGACGCTCCAGCACATTTTTACCATCGCAGTCTCCCCATAGCGAATCGGCAAGTTGTTTAACCTGCTGATCGCGGACGGGATAGTCGGTGAGTCCGTTTGATTGTGTTGGCTTCGGACCGACCACAGTGCCGCCGGCTTGCACCAGCTCTTTGATTTTCCGCAGAACTGGCAGGGTCATATCTTTTCGGTCGGGCAGAACTAAAAGTTCGTACTGCATTCCATCAGGCAGAGTGAAGCGGCCATCTTTAACGCTCATACGGTTTAGAATAACTTCGGCATTGGTTACATCGTAGTCGTAGCCATAACCGAGTGACGGGTCGATGTGTTTGGCAGGAACAAAATTGAAACCCTGGTCCCCGTAGTAGTAACATACATCTGCAACGAACAGCCCCTGCTGCAGCATGAAAGAGCATCGAGAAAGGTAATCGATAAAAGGCTTTGCCTTTGGCCACCAGGTCAGGTTGGGTGTCAGATGGCTTCCGGCGCCATAGACCCAGCCGGGTTTTCCGGCCTCGGGCGGTTGATGGGAGGAGGTATGCCAGACGACATGATTCATTCCTTCGCAGAATGCGCGGTCGGCGGAAGATTTGAGATCGAATGGGCCATCCTGCCAATGGCGAAATCCGGTAAAGGCCTCCATGTGTACTCGTTTGCGGCCATAGATGTGGGCAGCGCAGGCGGTTTCCTTGACTATCCAGAGCTGGCTTCGCTCCTGTCTGAATGGCCAGAACTCGCCGCGCATTTCATCTATAGAGCCGAGGGCTTTGAGGGCATCAACCGGCACTTGATGAACGGGAGGGCCGGGACCTCCGGCTTCGGCCTCAATTCCCAGTCCCGCCCGGTTGGCGGTTTCGCTCGCAGTGCGGTAATAGGCATCTACAAGAAGGTCACCCAGCATTTTTCGATAGTCGTAAATGAATCGTGAAGTAGTATCTTCATTTTCTACGATGCAACCGGCCAGGGCAGGCAGAAAAGGCATCATATCATAATTACAGTATTTGGTGAACTGTTCGGTGAAGTCCGGGGTCCATGTACCACCCCTTACTTCGTAGCTCGGCAGGTATAGTTGTTTCAGGGCGGTAGGTCTTAGATCACCGAGTGTTCCTTTCAGGCGGTCGATAAGATATTGAATAAATTCTCGTGTAGCTTCATGACTGAAGTGGTCAGTTGCCAATCCATCGGAATTCGGGCTGGGGACCTTGAGCTTTTCGCCGGTATTGGCACAAACAAACCGGATTATAGTCCAATCACCGGGTGGGATTTTCCATGTCAGCTTTCCGTCGGCATTAATCCGCTTCGTAAGGTCAAGGATTTTGGAGCGATCATTAATGACCAGAGGAGGCAGTCCGGTTGAAAGCCAGGTTCCTGTGGGGCCGTTTTTTTGTCCATCGTTCAGGTTGTCGGCATTCCAATTCGTGTCGGACGGCCTCTGGGAATTAGAAAGAATTATTAGAGCCGAATCCTTTGTCCGATCGATGTCTTTTGAAGCGGCTATATTGTTTCCAGAAGTATCATAGACCTCAAATTCGGCAAGCTGTACCATATTGAAATCTGTGTTATGACCGTTATAAATTCGCAGCCGGACATAGCGTGCCTCTACCGGTTCGAAGCTAAAACGCTGGGGATTTGTATTCGGCTTTAACCTGTCCCTGATGATTTCAACGAAGGACTGTTCTTCAAGACTATCTGTACTTACGGCTACGGAAAAATCTTTTGCGAAAAGGTGTAATTTTCCGTAGTGTTTGGGATTGTCACTTAGAGCGTTATAGAGAGTGACATGTTCGATGTTATGAATGTCAGCTCGCGGCAATTTGAATATGAATTCATGAGCCGGCTGTCTATTGGCCTCGGGTATGGCTAAAACCGCAATGTTCTTAATAAAAGCGGGTTTGCCATCCGGGGTCTTTGGGCTTTGCGCAGGGAGATGGGGGAAGGGCAGCACTTCGTCATAATCAGCAGGGCCTTTGAGACGGATTTTCGTGTGGTACAGACCCATACTTGCATGGCGGGGCTGTACCCAGGAACCGCCGAGGTCCCAACTGCTGCAAGCCGCTAATTGAACATCGAGATCAAACTTTGCGGCAAGTTTCAGAGTATGTGCAATGTTGTCAATGAAATCATCGCTCATATACGCCGGGCCCGGTGCCGGTGCGGCCTTAGTATCGCCCCGCGCTCCCATGTCAAAGATACACAAACCGCCGATACCCTTTTCGCTGAACTGTCTTAATTCAGTTTCAAGGTAATCACGATTGACATATCCATTGAGCCAGAGCCAATACGCCGATGGCCTGGCTGGTTTAGGGGGGTGTAGAAATCCGGCACCCAACGGATCGGTAACATCTGTTTTTTCAGCCGCTCTTGCCTGTACGGGGATTGATAAGATTATAAGCAGCAGCAACAGTTTAATGATATTAGTGTATTTCATGTTCACTTATCCTCCGGGGTGACAATCACACTTTCAATGTTCAGTATCTCTGCGATCTGTTGAATTGTTCGGGCATGGTGACCGATGCCGAGTGCAAAATGATGAGTCGGTCCTTCGGCCACCCACTTTTTAAGAAATGAGCGGACATCAGGCTTGAAGAATCCTCTCGTATTCGTATTGCCGGTGGGCGGTATTGGGCCTTGTACGCTTTGGCCCTCCGCGAGAATAAATTTGAACCGTCCGTTGGCAGTGAGGCCTATGCTGAGAATAGTAATCGGGCCTTCTTTAATTTTAAATTCGACGCTGGCTCCGGCTCCGGGTTTTCCGTGATATTTGGACAGGCTGCGAAGAATTGGTTTGCTATCGGCAATATTAATATGATGCGGGCCATCGTGGCCGACAAGGACGAAGCCCTCGTTGAAATCGATGGGGTGGAATTCTGCGAAACTTCCCCCGATATCCAAACGGTCCATAATGAGCATTGCGATGCAGGTCTTTAAATCCGACTCACCACACATTGGAAAGCCAGCGGCGGTGAGCAGGGAATTGCCCACGATAAGATTAGTGACCAACTGGCACATCGAACCGCTTTTTTCACCTTCGTAATAGTAGGCCAGCCCGTCAAGATTATATGTATCGACGAATTTATCTAAAGCTACCGCCACACGGGCGGCAACATGGAGGTCTTTTTCAGTGAGTTTTTCTGTTATTGGGTCGGATTCAGGTTCAGGTGTTTCGAATAAATCGAGAATTTGTGTTTTTTTGTTATGTATTTCCTCTTCAGTGACAGTATATTCCAGTTCCAGGAGATCATCGGCCTCTGTCTGAACTATGTGACAGCCAAACGCCGCGGTCAGCGCCGTATGATCCGTATGCATATCCAGCATATTTTCGATGGGATGGCCGAAATGACCAATCCGGGCCCATTTAAGGTCATGCAGAACCATTGCAATATTACACCATTCGGAGATTTCTATATCTGCCGCAGGGTCATCATCGAGGGTGCCAATGATAACGGGCGGAGGCTTTTTTCCCATGCGGATAGCTACGCCGGTAAATTCAGGGACGGCGCAGAAATCATCGTTGCACAACTGCATGTAGGTGGAGGCTTTGGAATAATCCAGGGCTTTTAATGGCTGAAGCGCAACCAGAACAATTGGGACATCGAGCCCGCGAATGATTGCTCCAAATGATGCCGATGTGGCATAGGTGAGCATGTGGCAGAACACCACATCAAGGTTTGCGGCCTTTAGCTTCGGCAACATTGCATAGGCAGATTCGGCATCGTCTGCGATTCCGAAAGATGTCACCTGCACTTCGTGGGCTTTCACCCGGTCGATGAAGATGTTAAGCTTGTATGTAAGTTCATCGAGCAGACCGTCGAACTGGGGCCAGTATTTATGGAAACCGACTCCGAAAATACCGATGTTAGCTGTTCTTTTTTTTCTTCGTGTCACGTTCATATTTTTTGCTCCTTTTTCCCTCTAAACAGCGTGCCGGCCAGCGCGTATTCAGGGGGCTTTGGAAAGAAGAGGCTGGCTATGGCCCCTGTGATAAAGGTGGGAACGATAGTAAAAGCCCCGAACCACCATCTGGGGATTTCCGTAAAAATCCAAACGAGAGCCAGACATATAAGTCCGACCGCAAGCCCGGTCAGAACTCCGGGTAAATTCACATGAGGCATAAACATTCCCAGCAGATAAATAGCCAGCAGCATTCCCAACGAAGTCCCGGCGATTACCCCAATAATTTCAAAGACCGTATCGCCGAGAACTGGAACAAGGATAGCGGCACCGATGACCACTATACCGAGCACAGAAGTAAGAATTCTGCCAATCCTTAACGGCAGTCCCTTACCGGAGAGCCAGTCGTAAACGATGACTGATGTCACTCCGTTGATTCCGCTGTCTATTGTACTCATGGCCGCGGCAAAAAGTCCAGCCAGAATGAGCCCGACCAATCCGACTCCGGGCAACTGTGTCGATACGAAATAGGGCAGGATTTGATCTTCTTTTGCGATTTTGGCACCGGCGGCAGGCAAACCGGCACCGCCCGGCTGGCTGTAAAAGGCAAACAGCGCTGTGCCGACCAAAAGAAAGAGCAGACCGAGGGCGGTGTTAATTACGGCACTAAGGACAACCATACGCCGTCCTCCGGCCAGACTGCCGGCGCAGACATAACGCTGAATCATATTTTGAGAGACAGCGTAACCGGGCAAGTACATGAACAGGCCAAAAGCCGCTGCCGTGAATACGGTATTTCTACCTGTGAAATTCTCCGGCGCCAGAAGATTGGCGTTAAGGTGGAACATTTTGAATTTATTGTGTTCGGATGCAATCGACCAAAAAGCCGACCAGCTTCCATCGATACGATTGACAGCCAGAAACATGACGGCTATAATTGCTCCGCCAAGCACGAGAGCCTGTAAGACATCGGTCCAAATAACTGCCTTTAATCCGCCCATGACAGTATAGACAGTCGCAAAGGCTCCGATACCAATGAGGACGAAGTAGTACTGAGCATGTGTTAATCCCATTACGGTTTGCAGGGTAAGGGCAACCGCGTAAAGCATTGTGCCCATCCAGCCGAGGGCATAGATACAATAGAGCGCTGAGCCGATTTTCTGTGCGGGCAGTCCAAACCTTAGGCCCAGATATTCGTATCCGCTGCTGACCTTAAGACGGACGAACATCGGAACAAAAATCCACCACAGAATGGGAGTGATGACAAATGGGATGAAAAGGATAGTCAGATAAAAACTGAAGTCCTGGTAGGCACCCCGCTGAGGAAGACCAAGGAAGGAGATGGAACTGAAGCTGGTGGCGAACATCGAGACACCAACTACGAACCAGTTCATGCTCCTGCCACCTAAAAAAAAGTCTTCGTTATCCTGCTGGCCTCTGGCACTTCTGATTGCCAGGCAAAAGACCACGACAAGATAGGCGGCGCATACGCACCAATCTATAAGGCTCAAATCGGTCATGAAGTTGAGAACCAACAGTAGAGACAAAACCAGAGAAGTTTCCTATATAATAACACACTTTATCTTATAAAAAGGTTACTGGATAAGTCAAGGCATAATTGGGATTTGGTTGAAATGCCACCTATGTTCTAAATCAAGCGGAAATAAGAGGTTTTAGTAAGATTGTGCAGTTATGGCTATATCTCATCCAGATGAGTATTTTTGGATATGGACAGAATCGTTTTTTTCCGTTACTAAAAAGGTGTTCTTGTGCACTTAAATATAGATACTATCTTTTTTGATAAAGGTAAGGCTGCACGAGAAAAGAGATTAATTATGAAGAGTTTTTTTAGAACAACGAAATGTTTCATTGGGTATTAGTATTGTTGGACAGTAAGTTACAAGTTAAATTGGACGATAATGTCTGAAACATTGAATTAGTGATAGAAATTTAGTATCATAGAATCGTCGAATGTAAGTAACGTAACAATATTAACAGAACATAAGGAATTTCGGATTACATTACCTACTATTTTCAAGAAATGTATTTAATTGTAGAACCCCCATACCGATAAGAAACACATGCTGGTGATTCAATCCTGTGGGTGAGGGAATTATTATGCCGAAAAGGATTTTCGTATTTCTATTGTGTTGCTTATTTGCCATAAATAATAATCATGC
>JAVVFI010000127.1:0-12534 GCA_032250555.1 Sedimentisphaerales bacterium | reverse complement strand
TTCACCTACGCATTAACCGGATGAACCAAAAATCCACCGATGCAGGAGATGCATTCCGCTGTCTCGCTCTTTCAGTTCCGCAAGGAAGCGGCAAAAGCCTTCCTTCTGCTCATACCGGGGGATACTATGCAGCTTGTCGGGGTTGCTGGGGAGGCCATAATCCTTCGGTCGAATTCCTGATGATTCAGCTCTATTAATCAGCCAATCTTCAAGTCGTGGACAGATGATAATGAGCCTTTTGTTCTTGTCATTACGGCGAGTGAGCAGGCAGAGCCCATCGGCGGCTTGCACTTGTTTGTAGTTATCTAAATCGCGGGGCTGGCCGCTTGACGGATCTTCGTCTATGAGACCGGTTGCAAGATCGAATTTAAGCACTCGTTTAACCACTTCGCCCTTGCACCGTTCGTGACGTAACTGCTTTTTGGATACTCCCAAGGTACGAAGTAGGGCTGCATCCGGATAACATTCCACCAGAATCCTCATTCCTCTTCCTCGATGAAACGATCCATGTTGAAGAAGGGATCCGCCTCCATTAACTCCGTGACCTGATCCGGCATCAGGGGCTTGACCCAGGTCTGGAAGTCTTTGAAGTAAGTGATGAAGACCTGGACATCCTCCTTGCGGGTCTTCTCGATGATGGCCGAGAGCAGATATGGATTGTGCGTGGCAATGAAGAACTGGTTGGTCTGGTCCAGGGCGATCCGCTCACCGAGGTACTTGGTATAGTACGGAAAGGCATTGGACTCCGGCTCCTCGAAGACAAGTACGGAATCTTTGTTTGATGCGATAGATACAGTGTAGAAGATGATCCGCTGAAGTGTATCGGAAGTCAGAGCATAGGGGAAACTAAAAACTAAATCGCCAGTTTGCTTCTGAAGTTCGAACTTCCGCTCCTGTGGTTTCAGGACAAGCCTCAACTTGTATTTGCGAAAGAACTCGATCATAGTCTCTCTGAGTTCATTTGAACTGTATACAACAGAAAAAAGGTTCTTTCCGTTTGGTGGCTTGAGGCCGCCTGCTTCCTTGTCATCGTGTCCTCCTGCATATTTGAAGCGAAAGAACTTGATACGCAGGGCTTTCTTGTAAATGCCGCCGCTGAAACGGCCGTCATAATTCATATTCCCAAAAGGCCCAGGCCCCGATTCTCCCTGGAACAGGAACTTATCATCCTCAAAAGAGATCTGTACTCCCGCCGTCGGTTCGCCAGTCACAGAAATTTTGATAGCGTTGTCCAACAGCCGATCATAGAAAATGTCTGGCGTAGTCTGGAATCGAACGTAATCGGTGAGATCACCACCTATTACACGAGCAGACCACGAAAGCAATCCGATTGCCTCGAGGATGTTTGACTTGCCAGTGTTTGGCTCGCCTATGAACAGGTTCACCTTCTTACAGTCGATATCCAACTGACGAACCGATTTGAAGTTTGATATGCTTAGCTTTTTAATCATAACAACATTTCCAATTGGAGCTTCATACAACAAAAGACTATTGAGCAATTTTTCCACTGATAATAACAATTATAGCAAGGGCGATGCGAGAGCCAAGAGAAAAAGCTGGGAATAATGGGGTTAGGAGAATAATGGAATTATATCTTTTTGACAATTTATTTCTCCCTTTCACTGGGAAAATTAAAGGCGTACGCCCGTCCCACAGGAGGGAAATTTTTAGATGAGGTGTGGTTGGTAATGATCCTATTAGAGTAAAGGACCACTCTAACGAGACAAGCAAATTAGGGCAACCACACGGGGAAAGCCCCTACATTGAAAAACGCAGCGGGGCAGATACATATTGAGGGCGGTTCGCGAACCGCCCCTACCACAAATATATAGAGATGTAAGGCTTTATAGTGTTAGATGCCGCGTTAATCTTCGCAGCCGGATTGTTTGCCGGTCATGGTTTCTATCTCAACGCTTATGATTGTCGTGTTATGGACAGATTCCTTCGGATACTCAAAAGAAGCATCGGAATAATTCCGCATGATAATATCAAGTGCTTTGCGTTTGGACTCTATGTCTTCTATGAATTTTGCCTTACCGAATCCTATGACGCTTCGGTATTTCATAGTGCAGTCACACGCTTTTTCACCCGTAACAAGCTCGTGGTCGGTATCGAATTCAAAACAGACCCTGTTATTATTTCTGAGTATATCCAGCTTTTTACCTTCAGGCGCCGAATGAAAATACAAGATGTTGTCTTTATAACCAAAGCAAAGAGGGACAATGTACGGCCGGGCGTTATCGTATAGAGCCAAACGGCATACACGCGCCTTTGTAATGATGTCTTCTATCAAGGCGATATCGCTTATTTCTTTATCTTTTCGGCGCATACAATCGGCCTTAACTGTGAAGCGCAACTTCACAAGGAGCATTACAGCAAGGGCAAGACCCACTAATGCGCCATAGAATACAGATATTGGTTCTTCACCCGAAACCAATTTAGTCAAGAATGCCTGTATTATTATTGCGATTGAGAAAAAGCGGAGCCAAAACCATGAGGCTAAAACAGCTATCAGAGCGGCAAGGACGCCGTGGCCGGAAACAGGCCATTTCAGAAACATCCTGCCTGCGACAATTATCAAAGCCAGAAGAGTAACGCCAATAAAATCATAGTTATTATGTTCGGTAAAGTCTTCGTCAACATAAGCAAACCAGGCCCCAAAAGCCACCGCAAGGGGCACATGATAGAAGATAGCAGGCAAAGGTATTCTATAAGTTGTCAGAAGCCATGCTACTCCACAAATACCAAAAGACAGACCAAACAAAACACACCGCTTCTTAAGCTTTAGTGAGACGTTATGGGATCGCTTCAGTTTTGAGTGTCTTTTTGAGTTTTCAGGCATTAAGTACGGAACTATTTTATACAGGTTTTGTCATATAATAATTGAATATACTTACTCAGCTACGTCACTAAGTTTCAACTCCCAGATAATATCAAATCTATACTTATAAATCGAGGGATTTTTTGTTGTAATGAGAGAGGGCTGCAAGCGGACGCTCACAGCCCTTTTGATGCAAATCACATATTCTACAAAGCTGCTACGGACAATTCTCAAGCCATTGCGATGTGAAAGCCGCCAGGTCCTGGAGGTCGATTACTCCATCGCCGTCGTAATCTTCACATATCGAGAAGCTTGTATCAGGAATGAAGTAGTAATCTTCCGTCTCGCCAATATCATATCCATCCTGCGGTCCGGAACCACCGTTGCCTCTGACGCCGGGAGCGCTGCCGCCAGTCCATGGTTTCCCTGAAAGAGTTACTCTCATCCATATTTGCTCAGTACCTTTATCGGGATGCCATGACAGGAATGCCGGAGTTGTGAGCTGATTTAATCCGGCCGGCAGATTGAAAAGAAATCGATTCTTTACCGTCCACTCGGATACAATCCCATTGGAACAAACAAGGGCCTGGTCCGTGAGAGTGTCATCATCCCAGTCACCATCACGATTCCAGTCGCACCATATATTGAGCCAGAGGTCGGTACCGGGATTGATAACATTGACAATATAGTCAAACGTAGTCCAGCGGCATAGCGGCATATTGACAGGTAAGATAACGGCATCGTCACCATTGTCTTTGTCCGGCGAGTCGGATGGGGGTTTGATGTTGTTGAAGACATCCTGATCCGAGCCGATGTCAGCTTCGCTTTCATGAGTAACCTTTTTACCGAGATGGGCTACAGCCAGGGGATGTAAATGAATCGGGCCATAGGGTGCGGAGGAACTACCGTCATTAAAGACGGTGGGATAATGGGCCCTGACTCCGGAAGGACCTCCCTTGGGATATGCGGTCATGTTATTTCCGAAATTGTTTGTGCTGTCCGGTGCATCTCCGAGGTCTGATTCTTCTTCCGGTTCAGTCCCCTCACAGCTAATACTTATGAGTCCCGGACCGGTGTTGTCGCTGAATCCACCTACTTCGATGAGATACTGCTGGCCGGTGACCACCTCGAAGGCAGCCTCGGATTGTGCATCACAGGCATCGTCGTTACATTCAATCAGTCTGCTAAGTGAAGGATTGCAGCCGCCTCCTTCATAGACGGCAAGCTTGGTATCGTAGCTGCTGCCGCAGAGGCTGACGGCAGCATTGCCCGTGCATGCGGCGGTATAGATATACCAGATATTGGGTCCGTTCATACAGTGGCCGGGGCCGTCGAATGTTGCATTGGTGGTGTCGAAGGCAAGGCCCGTTACATCACCGATGGGCATTGCATTATTGCAGTTGTTGTTGCTGAGGTCACCGGGTATGATCGAATCGCAATTGACACTTATCAGACCCGGGCCGGTAGCACCGTTATATCCCCCGACTTCGATGAGATACGTATTACCGCCGATTGCAGGGATGCTGATTTCGGCCAGCCGACTGCCAGGGCCGTCGTCGTTACAATTGATCAAGCTACCAAAATTGGGGGAAGAATTGCAGCCATTATAGATGGCAAGAATAGTATCGAAGCTGCTGCCGGCTGTGCTTACAGTAATATTACAAGAATTTTGAGGAGTATAGCAGAACCAGAGGTTCGAGCTGGTTATACAAATGCCGGGGCCGTTGAACGTGGCACAACCGGTATCGAAAGCCAAATTCGATACATTACCGATTGAAGCTGCACCAGACCATGTATCGTTGGACGGGGGGCCAGCGGCGTTGTTGCAAGAAATAGTCAGGGAGCCCGCCCCGTGTGAGGTACCGAACCCCCCTATCTCAATAAGATATGTGTTACCAGCAGTAACGTTTAGATTGAGTTCTGATTGCTGGCCACAAAAATCGTCGTTGCATCTGAGAAGATTGCTCAAAGACGGTGCGGAACTGCATTCACCATAAACAGCAAGCTTAGTGTCGTAGTTGCTGCCACAGAGGCTTATAGTAGCGCAGCCGGTGCAAGCTGCCGTATAGCAATACCAGATGTTTCTGGTTGCATCGGAGAGACATTCGCCGGGGCCATCGAACGTTGCTTCAGTGGTGTCGAATGCCAAGCTCGTTACGTCACCCACCGCCTGTGCATTCTGATAGCCGTCGTTGGCCGGCGGGGCACCGTTAGCAATTTGCGAGATGCCGAGTAATATCGCCAGAACCGATATAAATTTGTAACCGTTCATGTTTAGTCCTCCAAAAACACACTCCTCTTGTTTTCACACGGCCGCTCTACAGAAGCCACCTTTAATCTCCTATGGAATGAAACGTGATAAGGACCTGATAAACTTCCTCATCACTCCTCCATGAGGTCGAATATTTATAGAATTGTACTTAATTGTCAGAAATTTTTCAAAAGAAAAGTTTTCATATGTTGAGGTTTTATAGACAATGCCTTGTTACAAGTCCAAAGAAGCAGGATAAGGCACTCTTAAGGCGAATTTGACGTTTAGAAGACCACTTTATTGTATTTGGCCATAGTTATATATATATGAGAAATGCTAATACATAATCAACGGATTTCCCTTGACGGGAAAGCGGCTGTTTTGGTATAAATAACACAGTCAGGCTTGTGTTCACAGGGTTAAATATCCTGTGATTCAGCCTTTTTGCTGATTTAATAACAAAGTTTTCCTCATAGAGGAGGTGTTGTTTAATATTATGCGAAATACAGGATTTTTAATTGCTGCTTTGTGTTTCGCATATGAAACTACTCTGGTATGTCAAGTCACATCGAGAATTAAATCTTTTTGAAGGAGGTCATTATGTCTAAGAATTTGCTTTGTCTGATTCTCTTTGCCGTGGTGGTCATGGCAGCCCCCGCCGGAGCCGACACACTCACCGGTCTGGCGGATGTTACCGTAGTTGACGGTGCAATCATCAGCTTGCGGTATCAGGGAACTGAATATGTTGTCGAAGAAGGGGATCTAACATTAGGTACAACAACACGGTGGTATGTCGATGGAGGCGTTGAGGTTCTATGGCCGGAAGGTGATCCGGTTCCAGCGGCAACTCCGACAGTGAGTGGAACTTCAAATCCCAAGGACGGCGATGTTGGCTCGAAAGCCGACAATTTCCTGTTTACATTGAACGGAGCCACTAACATATCATCAATCGATGGGATCGACTTTCAGGAAACGATTTTTCCCATCCCTGCGAACACATTCTTCCACTTCGAGCGAGGCGGCAATGACACTGGTACGTGGCAGGCGATTCGTCTGGACGGTTCGCTTGGGCCGGCGGTTTCTTTCAGCGGCGCGGCTAATTACGCCGATACGGGAGTCGGCGTGAATGGTCAGAATGCTTTCGGAGTGGTTTTCACGACAGACGTGCCGGTGATGGGCGTGCGAATCACGGCATCGGGACACGATACTTTTAGTATTTCGGTACCTACGGTAATACCTATTATCGCCACCAAGCCAATTCCTGCGGACGGAGCGCTCCATGAAGACATCTGGGTGAATCTCAGTTGGTCGCCGGGAAGGTTGGCGGTCTCCCATGATTTGTATTTAGGTGACAATTTCGACGATGTGGACAGCGGCGCCGAAAGCACATTCGTGGGTAACCAGGGTGAGACATTTTATGTTGCCGGCTTCCCGGGTTTTGCTATTCCGGAGGGTCTCATTCCGGGTGAAACATATTACTGGCGTGTTGACGAGGTCAATGACTCCGAACCGAACAGTCCCTGGAAGGGGGACGTCTGGAGCTTTAGTATTCCTCCCAAGACCGCCTATTCACCAGAACCGGCTGATGGCGCCGAAGCTGTCGACCTGAATGCAGACCTTAGCTGGACGGGAGGTTTCGGTGTTAAACTGCACACCGTGTACTTCGGTGACAACTTTGACGATGTCAGCAATGCCGCCGGTGGACTTGCCCAGGGCACTGCAACTTACAATCCGGGTACACTTGAACTGGCTAAGACCTACTACTGGCGGGTCGATGAGTTTGATATTATCGAGACGCATAAAGGGGATGTCTGGAGCTTTACTACCGAAGGCGCTGTAGAGGCTGTTGATCCGGCTAATGGCGCTGTGGACGTAACGCAAACACCGATTCTCACATGGGCACCGGGCCAAGGTACCTCATATGAAGTCTATTTTGGCGCCGATGCTGACTCTTTGGAATTGAAAGGCAGCGGTAACCTTGGTTCCGAGAGCTATACAGCCGGCAACCTTGAGTGGAATACTACTTACTACTGGCGAGTTGATGAGACTGATAATACCAATGCCAACAGTCCGTGGACAGGCCCACTATGGAGCTTTACCACAGCTAACTTCCTGATTGTAGATGATATGGAGAGTTATAATGACATTAACGAAGGTGAACCCGGCAGTAACAGGATATATCTGGCCTGGGTGGACGGATTCGACAACCCGTCAAACGGATCTCTTGTTGGTAACGATGTTCCTCCTTTTGCCGAGCAGAATATCGTTCACAGCGGTTCGCAGTCTATGCCTTTTGCTTATGATAATGCTGTCGGCAAATCCGAGGCTACTTTGACGTTGGCTTCCAATCGTGACTGGACCGTGAATGGTGTCTCCACGCTGACGATTTGGTACCGAGGCAACACGGGTAACGCCGCCGAGAATTTGTATGCTGCTCTGAACGGCAATGCAGTGGTCAATAATGATAATCCTAATGCAGCAACTCGCGGGTCATGGACTCGCTGGGATATCGACCTGCAGGCGTTTGCCGATCAGGGTGTGAACCTTTCCAATGTAAATTCGATTACGCTTGGCCTTAGCTCGGTTACCGGCGGAGCGGGCATGATGCACTTCGATGACATTCGTCTGTATGCACCTGCACCGTAAATGGCAGATTAGAATTAATTAACTTGTTAATATGATGATTCGATTCAATTCGGGGCCTATACCTTATCGGTATAGGCCCTTTTCTATAGCTTATAGATGAGAGCAGTTTTGGGACCGCTTGCGGTAAAATAATATATAGCCGGATAACTGAAATAACAGCCAAACTACCTATTTTAACTCATGACAAAAGAAGGGATTTATACGTCTGAACAAAAGATTTTTATTCTTTAATAAGGACCAAATCACTTGACGTACGGATGAATTATTCCTACAATATAAAGATGTTATGCAGTCCATAAAATGGGAGATTAACAATGCCAAAAAGTTCGCCGAAAAAAGTGGCGTTTATTTCTTCATTCTTACCAAGAAAATGCGGCATAGCAACCTTCGCGTCGGACCTTATCAAAAACACAGCATTAGCGGCCAAGGGAGAATTCGAGCCCCAGGTAGTGGCGATGCAGTCTGGGGACCAAAAATATGCCGACCCGGTCAAGTTTGAAATCCGCCAGAATGTAAAAAGCGATTATATTTGTGCGGCGGATTATATAAATTTCAGCCACGTCGATGCAGTTAGCGTCCAGCACGAGTTCGGCCTTTTCGGCGGCGACGGAGGTTCATTTCTGAGTTTGCTATTGAACAGGCTAAAAGCCCCCATAATAACGACGCTTCATACAGTACTCGATGAGCCGGATTCGGCGTTCCATAAATCGTTAGCTGATGTCTGCAATATCTCTTATAAAGTAGTCACTATGAACGAGCGCGGCGTGAGTATGCTGCGGGACATATATAATATACCGACCAAAAAAATAAAATTAATCCCCCATGGCATGCCGGATTTGCCTTTTGTTGACAGTAACTACTATAAACACAAATTCAGGCTGGAAGACCGAAGAACAATTTTAACTTTCGGGCTGCTTAACAGGAACAAAGGTATAGAGGTGATGCTTAAGGCGATGCCGGCGATAGTCAAAGCGGATCCTTCGGTAATGTACATAATTCTGGGTATGACGCACCCGAACATACTCAAAGAGGAGGGCGAGGTTTACAGATTCAGCTTGAGACAAATGGTCAAAGACTTAAAGCTCCAGGAACACGTAATCTTCTATAACAGATTCGTAGATGACCATGAACTTCACAACTTCTTATGCGCCGCAGATATCTACGTAACATCATATATAAGCAAAAAACAACTGACCAGCGGCACGTTATCATTTGCGGTAGGCACAGGCAAGGCGGTTGTTTCGAGTCCTTACTGGGCGGCTACGGAACTATTGGCGGACGGGCGAGGTAAGTTAGTAGGATTCGACGACTCAGAAAAATTAGCTGAGACAATAATCGAAATACTCCAGGACGATTCGAAGTTTTATTCTCTTCGAAGACAGGCTTACGAGTATGGGCGTAGCAGAACATGGCCCAAAATCGGACAGGCCTACTGGAAATTATTTAAGGCAAAATGGCTGCCTGTTCATATAGCCGCTAAAACAACATTATCAATCGAGGTGCCGGAGCTTTCATTGGCTCACCTGGAAAAGCTGACCGACGACACCGGCTTATATCAGCATGCCAATTTTACTATACCAAACCGCGAATACGGCTACTGCACAGATGATAATGCCAGAGCGGTAATATTAATGGCCAAACATTACGCCCAATATTCCGAACCGCAGACTCAAAAGCTTTTCGATACATATTTTTCCTTCATCATACATTCACAAAACAGCGACGGCACAGTCAGAAACTTTATGCATTTTGACAGAAAATGGTTTGAGGACGAGCCATTGAACGATGCATTCGGCAGATTGCTGTGGGCATTCGGAACGGTCATGGCATTACCCCCTTCTCCGGCATATCTATCTATTGCCAAGAGCTGCTTTGATAAATCAGTAGAGCATATCCATAAGCAACTGCCAAGGGGTATGGCGTATTCGATACTTGGTATGTGTGATTATCTGAAACCTTTTCCGGGAGCCAGCGACATAAAACGCCAGCTTGAATTAACCGCTGATGGCCTGATAACTCAATACGAAGAAAATAATTACCCTGACTGGGAATGGTTCGAAGATATTTTGACTTACGACAACGCCATTTTACCTTATGCTCTATTCGTTGCCGGCCTAACTTCAGGCAAAAAGAAATATATCGAAATAGCAGAAAAAACCTGTGAATTTCTACTTTCAAATACCTTCAATAACGAATATTTCAGCTTCATCGGCTGCAAAGGATGGTACGAACGCGGCGGGACAAAAGCCATATTTGACCAGCAACCTCTCGAAGCAGCAAGTACGGTTATGATGTTACGGGCGGCTTATGATGCAACACAGAAGGATAAATATTTAATCCTTCAGAGAAAAGCTTTTGACTGGTTCCTCGGGCAAAATGAACTGCGCATCCCGATATACGACTTCAGAACAAAAGGGTGTAACGATGGGCTTCTCCGTGACGGCGTTAATACCAATCAGGGCGCGGAAAGCACACTGAGCTTTCTATTGAGCCTTTTGGCTATGGTAGAGAGTTACGCAATAGTTGACAAGATTCACGGGCATAATAAAAGTGTTTCCTTGAACCACAACAAGTTCACCGTACAGACATTCGAAAAACGGCAATCAATAAAAAGTATCTCCGTCAAAAAAAAATCCAGGAAAAACCAAGTCGAAGAAATAACCTGAGACCACAGACTTCATTCATCTTAGGCATTACACAACAAACATACTAAAAACCGGCTAATTGCTTTGTTGAAACATGTGCTCATTTATCGGAACTTTTCCTGATTTCGCGATATCCCGACATATATTATCATATTGATAAGGGAGCAGCTCCAAAACGCGTGACACAGTAGATTTGCCGATATCGCCCTTAATCTACCTTAAATCCTTTCGAACAGAGTTTGGCCATTTAATAGAATTAATTCCTTAAGTCCCCTCTTTTTTGTTCGATAAGATTTATGAAAACACATTTATTGAAACAGGTGTCATGCAGGCAGTATGAGAAAGATTATAGTGGAGCAAAACTATGAGTGGAATCACAGCATATCAGGACAATGCAGTTACAACACAAAGCAAAGGCCGTCTTATTGTTATGTTATACGACGGTGCAATCAGATTCTTGAGACTGGCCATCAAGGAAATTGAGAATAATAATTACGAAGCAAAGGGCCGTTATATAAACAAGGCTATTGATATACTTAATGAGCTAAACGTGGTACTGGATATGGACGCCGGCGGGGAAATAGCAGGCAATCTTCGAAAACTCTATATTTTTATGATTAATCGCCTGTCCCAGGCCAATATAAAAAGCGACCCTGAACAGATTCGTGATGTAATCAAGCTAATGGAAGAATTAAACTCAAGCTGGAAGGCCATTACTTGATAATAAATTCCGAATTTATCGGTCTATTGAAAATATTATCCAGCAAACAATACTCTGTGAAGAATTTTAGTATCAATACAAGATAGTACGCTGCCTCGCCCTTTTGGGCGAGGTTTTTTTACATTCAGTTTTCACAGAATCCAGTGCTTTTTAATCAAAGTTTCTGAGCATATTTTCTTAACACTTCTTTATCTTTCGTACATTCGAAGCAAAATAAACCGTCCGTCAAATACCACATAGAGCCCCATAAACTTTATCTCAAAAGGGGGCACATTTGTACATCAAGCTGCCAATATTGGCTTACCCCTACTAATGTCGTTACTTACTGAATGTTTAAGTGGTGTCGATACCACTCAATAATTACAATCCAGATGGCTTTTTACACTCAAAATCCGCTATTTCAAGATGAGATTTCCCTATCAGTAACACTATTTGCCTGGGATATTCACCAGCATCGATGACTTTGGTCCAGAGGCTAATTCACAAATTATTCCGAGTGCTCAATAAATTCCTTAATAAAGCAGAAGTTCGTTAAGTCTCTTCTTTTATTATACGATATAGGCCATTGTAAGCAGCTTTACTGGGGGCGCTTGTTGCGCATTCAAACTAATATTTCGGAGGCTTTTGACAGGGCCATTGATGAAAAGAATGTTTAGTACTTTTAAGGAGTCACAAAAATGTTAGCAATTAAGAACAATCTTATGGCAGTAAACGCCGCAAGGCACCTGGGCCAAAGTTACAATGCCCTGGCCTCGTCGGTCGAAAGGCTCTCATCGGGTCTGCGCATCAACAGCGCAAAGGACGATGCAGCCGGTCTTGCTGTTCGCGAATTGATGCGGGCAGACATCGCCGTTATCCAGCAGGGCGCGCGTAACGCTCAGGACGGCATCAGTATGCTTCAGACGATGGAAGGTGCTATGGCAACAATCGATGATGCCTTAGTTCGTATGCAGCAGTTGGCCGAACAGGCGGCCACAGGCTCGTACTCTGCAGCACAGAGAACAATTATGGAGAACGAGTTCGATGAAATGCGTCAGGAAATCGACCGTGTCGCCGGAGCAACCACCTTTAACGGCATCAAGATGCTCGACAACTCCGCTACCGTGTCGATCCACTTCGGTAAACTTACAACCGACAACATCAGCATTGCCGGCAGTAACATTACCAGTGCATCCGGCGGCCTTAATATCACAGGCCTGACTATTTCCGACGTGGCCAGTGCCAAGAACGCATTGGTAACATTGGACAGTGCGATAAGCACCAAGGATACCGCCCGAGCCAAGTTCGGTTACAAGATGAACCGTCTTGAAGGTACGATATCAGTGCTCAATATTCAGGCTGAGAACCTCCAGGCTGCAGAATCCCGTGTTTCTGACGTCGATGTTGCCACCGAAATGGCGGAGATGACAAGAAACCAGGTTCTTGCACAGGCCGGTATCTCGATGCTTGC
>JAVVFI010000126.1:0-12592 GCA_032250555.1 Sedimentisphaerales bacterium | reverse complement strand
AACCCGGCTGTACATTCAGCCTGATGTTTATTCTTTATGGTATTACACGGTTTTTTATGGAATTATTGCGTGATGATAATCCTTTTGAATTTGACGGCCTGACAATTTCACAGAATATCAGTATCGGCATGATTATACTCGGGGCGGTATTGATAGTAGTATTCCAAAAATATAATCCCAAATCCACGAAATCCTGACTCTATAAGACTTTTTTCCGGGTCTTTTTTATCTTGAACATTTCATATAAAACGACATACTATATGATAAAGAATAATAAACGCTAATAGAGCCGCGACTATGAAGGAGCGGTAATATAGAAGGCAACAATATGGGGCTTTACGACAGAGATTACACTCAGGAAGATTTCCATTCTTCAGGCCACTCTGCGCCTCATATGAGAATACAATTTCCACGCATTACCCCGGTTGTCAAGTGGCTCCTGATAATCAATATAACGACGTTTCTTTCCGGGTATCTAATACCACGATTCGGTATTTTTCAGCTTGAATGGTTCTCTGTGTGGCCGGAAACCTTTGGAACTACTATGCAGATTTGGAGATATATTACATACCAGTTCCTGCATGGTGGTCTGGGGCATATATTCTGGAATATGTTTGTATTGTACTTTTTCGGAACAATGATTGAAAATCTCTGGGGAAGCAGGAAATTTCTTACCTTCTACCTAATATGCGGCACAACCGGAGGAATATTCTATCCAATCCTGGCTCATATAGGCTGGCTCCCTGTTGCTTATTTAATTGGTGCTTCGGGCTCCATTTTAGGAATGCTTGCCGCGGTAGCTATTTTATTCCCGAGAATGGTAGTTTATGTATTCGGGGTATTTCCACTGAAGATGTACGTTCTGGCAATAATTCTTGTGACAATGAGCCTGTTATCGATACTGCGTCCTGATGTTTCCACTAATGCAGGTGGTGAAGCTGCGCACCTCGGAGGGATGTGTGCAGGGGCTATCTATATACTTTCAGAAAGATGGCGGCAAAGGCTAAAGATGAAAATCCACAGCAATTTATGGCAAAAGAAGATGACAGAGCATCGCGATCTGCAATGGGAGGTTGACCGTATCCTGAAAAAAGTACACGACAGGGGAATGCACAGCCTGACATTTAAAGAGAAGAAGACACTCAAACAAGCCACAAAAGCCGAGCAAATGCGCAACAAATTCTAAAGAGCCAGACAATATTCATTTAATTGTCATCTCTGAAAAGCCGGTTCCTCGTCAACCAAGCACTTCGCTTAAAATTATTATAAAAATGCTGTTGTTAGCAGCCTAAAGCCGAAAAACCTCTGTCTTCAGAGCTAATAATAAATTGAAATACTTTTCGATCTGGTCATAAATCTCTCCTAACTGAATGTTTCATGCTATATTCCAGCTTTTTCCCCTCTTAAATAGAGGAATTCACTCATCACTGATACTGCTGTTAATACCGAAATTTATATTATCAAGTAACTTTGGACCTTCACATTGTGTGCACTTTCGTGTTCACTTGTGGGGTAGGCAGATAGATAATATTTGCCTACCCTTTTTTTACACAGATATCTGTGTACATGATTGTCTTGTACCGTCATTTCCTTAACGTGCAGGTGTTTATGCAGGATATTGGTCCTATGAAAAAACTTAAGGTTCCATAAGAAGCATACCGGTTGTGTTAAGCAGACAATGCAGAATAATCCTTAGATATATGTTCTTCTTCAATTGTATGATATACGTTCCCGGCAGCAAATGGAGTATGAATGATTTTAATAATTAGTGTTGTTCAATGTCACTATCGTTGTAAAATATATGATTATCAACCGTAGTTATAATCTAAAGGTGTTACAGAGTTTATCTAAGTAACACCATTTGGCCGATCGCCTGGTTTATTTTCACTTGCCTTTTTTTTGAATTGAATATTTACGACGCCGTAGCCGATATCGCCGTCCTCTTTTTTTGTTCTGTAAACGGGATATGTATTCCCAAAGACCTTAACAATTCCATGACCAAAATCACCATATAATGGACTCGTTCTTTGCACAGGATATTTTTGGCCGTGTACCTCAATAACGCCATAGCCAAGATCACCTTCTTCTTTTTTCACTCTAATAACGGTATGAAGCGCCATATTTCCTTCCCATTCTTGCCACATATAAACAAACAAATTCCCAACATCTCACTGTTCCTACAATATCTTTATAAAGGCATCAAAGGCCTATGTCAAAAGGAAAAGTTTGAACATTTCATATTTTTTACTCGGCTAGTTAGCAAAATAATACTTGCTTTTTCAAAACAGATTAAACATTTTAACCTGTATATAACATTTACTTGGCAGAGCAGAAATATATGACAAACTCTGATGAGCCAATAAGTGAAAGGGCAGTGCTCATTTCCTCGGCGAAGAGCACAATAAAAATAAAGAGCAGAACATATGTATTATCTGCTTTTAAGGGTAACGTTTGCCGTCAAACGTTTTTTGCTCCAGTGTCAGCCTGCCGCTACCGAGCAAACCTTACTTTGGTCAAGCCCCTTTGGCCGACTGAGAATATATACTATAACGATTCTGGTTTATCAGGCAATCGGGGGAATGGCGGATTTATCTATCAGGTAATTACTACATTCAGCGTAATGGAATACCTTATGTACTCTATACTGTGTTGGGGTGATGATAATATATTGTCGCAAAGGAAGTTTTGAGAGTTATTCTGCGCCGCACCAAAACCTGGCGGTATTGTCTTCCTTATCGAGCCATTCAGCCCTGCCATCGAAGAAAAGATTGTTACAACCTTTGCCGCGGTGTCTATTAGCAGCGACTCGTCGGGTCAGATTACTACCTTTGGTGGTTTCTTCCGAGGCGGGTAAATGTGTTCTCGACCAAACATCCAAATAGTTGAACCTGGATAAAATATCAAGTTGATTTCTGTCTCGCACAACAGGACGCCATTCTCCTGCAGAGTTGTCTGCCATATAAATCCGCTGTGCCGGCTGCTTTACACTGCCGAGCTTAGTCGGCTCATCTTTTTGGTTCCCCTGGTCGCTTCCTGAGAATGGATTGTCCATGTCCCATGCGTTTACCACATAATCCACCGTTTGCTTGCTATTCTGCTGGCCATATTGGCCTATTCCGTTACGTGGGAAGGAAGGACACTGATAGACATCAACCTCACGATAATCCTCGATATTTTTATATTCCTGACCTAAATATGGGATAAATTCCAGTATCCATTTCACTTCATGGTCCAATGCACGGGGAATATAATCATCGTTATCCAATGCATATGAGTGCATGGCAAGGCCCAGTTGCCTAAGGCTGTTCAGGCAATAAACCGTCCGGGCCTGTTTTCTCACCCGCTGAAGTGCCGGCATCAATATCCCCATGAGCAGAGCGATAATCGCAATTACCACCAAAAGTTCTATTAGCGTAAAGGCTTGCCGCTTGTGCATGTTTATACCACCTTCCCTTAAAAAAGTATTATACGAATACTATATACTTTAATATAAACACTTTTAGATTAAAAATCAACATAAAACATTATGACGAGTGGAAGAAGAAAAAAGGATATGATATTATGCTTTTTTCTTTCTTTTATTTAAGAGGTTCTTCAACCTGCCGCGATATTTCCTCGGTGTCCAGGACAACAGTTTGCGCTGAAACAGCAGTCTCAATCCCAAAATTTCCAATCCAATGAGTGCAAGCCATGATCCTGGTGAAAAAGGTGTTAGAGCCGCTACTACACCAAGGATAATTAAGATTATGCCGAGAGTGATTCGAAGAATTCTTCGCATGTGCCCTCTTAAATATCCGTTTTTCTCAGTATCCAAAGAGCCTGTATTAGTCCACATCTGTCAATGTTCTAAAAGAAAATTGAATCTGCGAAAACATCCTGAAATTCCGGCTCGTGAGCAATTTCAATATATTCAATCTTTTTTGCTAATTTACTTGCTTTGTCCCTGTATTGCTGACTGACAAGTGCCATCCTCGCACCGGAAGAGGCAGCGTTGCCGACAAAAACAATCCGTTCAAGCGGAACGTCAGGCAGCAGACCTATCCGCAATGCGCTTTCCTTACGGATATAATTTCCAAACGCGCCGGCCAAAAGAATGCGTTTTATATCGTTATCTTTAAGGCCGATTCTTTTCTGAAGAAGTGTGATGCCGGCCCTTATCGCAGCCTTTGCTAATTGAGTTTCGCGGATGTCCTTTTGTCTCAGGAATATCTTGCCGGCACTGTCGCTCTGAGCTAAAACAAAAGCCGGCTCACCTTGCTCCTCACATACCCGAGATAAAATCTCGGGTGAGACATTTCCCTTGAGATTTGACGGTTCGACAAATCGACCTGTTGAATCGATAATTCCCAGCTCCAGCAATACCGCCACTGCGTCAATAAGGCCTGAGCCGCATATCGAGCGGGCAGGGCAGTTTCCAATCACTTCTAAATCTATATCATCTCCATTTACAACAACAGCTTCTATGGCGCCTTCTGCCGCTCTGCTACCGCACGTTATGCGTGCTCCCTCAAGGGCCGGCCCGGCTGCACAACTGGCGGCATAAAGTTTGTCTTTTGTGCCGAGCACAAGCTCACCGTTTGTGCCGATATCGACCACAAGTGTCATTTCTTCTGCTGAACCGATATCGACCGCAAGTGCCACAGCCGTAGTATCCGAACCGACAAAGCCGGCTATATTCTCAACTGTATGGACATTGCCGACTGGATTAATCGATATGTGCAATTTCCAGGCAGGTAAATCGTGCGCTTCGAGCGAAAAAGCCCTATAAGGGGCCTGACCGAGTTGGCTTACAGGCAATTCGAGGAAGATGTGATTCATAGTCGTATTGCCGACCAGACACATCTCATATATGAAATGTGCATTAACGCCGGTTTTGCTACAGAGTTTTTCCGACAAGTCATTAATACAGTCTTTTATTACTCTATGTAATTCAGCTAAGTTATCTTCGTTGTCGGCGTAAGCAATCCTGCTGATGACATCATCACCGTATTTGCTTTGCGGATTGAGAGATGCTTCTGCAGCGATACACTGTCCGTCAATCATATTGATGAGCTTGGCAACAACGGAGGTTGTGCCGATATCAACGGCAATTCCGAATATCTTATCCTGCGACGATATTTCCAGATACTTCTCATATATATCCAGGGCTCCATCAATTTCTGTTTCGATACCATGGGCTAAATACTGATGTTCGAAGAATCTGGATTCGTCCGGAATTGTTACTGTAAGATCGCTTTTAATACGGTACTGACAGGCGAGAACCTCTTGCCCGGTTGGCTCAAGTTTTACCATACACTTTTTGCAGGTACCTATACCACCACAGAAAGTATTCAGAATTATACCCGCCTTGCCAGCTGCTTCGGTAACGGTTGCCCCGGAATGAATGGAAATTTGCCTGCCGTCGGGTTTGAAAGATATTGTGAAGTGCTTCATTCTTGCATCTCGTATCCGTCTGTCGGAAGCAGTTGTTTCATCATTATATCTGTTACCTGCTTGGGACATACTTGCGACGAGATACACATTTATCGCTATTGCTTAGCTGATTTTATGCCTGATTTTCCACTTGGCACGTCTCTTTTTGCTACCAATTTTACGCCTTCGTCTTGGTTTTGCCATTTATTTCTCCACAAACATATAAAATTTGTTTATTACAAAAACTTTTAACCTTCTTCAATATATGATATTATCAATAAGCATGGAAGTAAAAAAATAAAAATAAAAAAACGCAGTCAACAAGTTTGATTTTCAAGCGTCCAATAAAAGAGTCGAGGCCTTGCGGGTTTTTCGACAAATTCAGGCGGAGTAATTAAGATGATACAGTGCAAAGATTGTGAATTATATCAGGGTGATGCTGATGGCATAAGGGCATTCAAATGTAACCCATTTACCAATATCAAAGAACCGGAATGTATAGCTAAATGGCAGCTTATTCGCCTTGAGATGTTGTTATCCAGCTATCAGGGAATGCTTCAGTGGTACGGGAAAATGGCACCGCTTCAGGATAAAATCATCCAATTTATGCAGCGAGAGATAAACGAGCTTGACGAATCTGATAGCTGGAAGATCGACGATGACGAGTTGGAGGAGGAAGAGGACATCTAAGTCCTGCAGAAGTCTGAAAACTGATGCATTTGCCCTTATTATCATCATCAGTACAGTTGTTTTTTTCATTAAAATGAGTGAAATATTCCCATTATAAGACCATAAATTATTGTCCGGATGTCTATTTTTGTGGAATTTTGCAATAAATTGGCCTCCCAGGCCGTCTTTATTTATGTAAAAAACGCTTAATATGGTAAACAGCGATGATTTAGCCCAGTTAATAATCGGCTGCAAAAGCGGTGATTCTAAGTGTTTTTCGTTGGTAGTCGATATGTATGCAAGCCGATGTTACGGTTATTTTTACCGTTTAACGGGCAATAAAGACCTCAGTGATGAGCTTTTAAGCGAGCTATTTGTCAAGTTAGTTGAGAAAATCGCTTCTTATAAAGGCGGTTCTTTTGAAGGATGGCTGTTTAGAATAGCGTCTAATATCTTCCACGATTATTTAAGGAGCAAGCAGAGACGAAAAAAATTGCTCGATGTCCACAAAGTACAAATTGAATCAGAAATAACAGAGCCAAAAAAAACGGGCAATGAGCAAATTGACCTATTAGAAATACAGCTCAAAAGGATGGATGCCGATACGAGAGAATTGATAATGTTGCGTTTTTATTCAGAATTGAGCTTTAAGGAAATAGCGAAGATGCGGTCTGAGCCGATTGGAACGACATTGGCAAAGCTGCATCGAGGGCTGAAAAAATTACGAGAGTTAATGCAGTAATAATGTTATAAATGGAGCAAGAATACTATGAACAGTCAAAACGATGAAAATTTGAAAGAACTGTTCGAGAGATTTCTTAGTGCCGAGCAGGCTGAAAGCGGTGTTGAGGATATCCAAATGGGTGAGCAAATCCTCCGCGAACACCCTGCACCTGAGCCTGATACTATGCTCATCGCTAATATTAAGGCTGAAATAGCTATGCGCCTGCCGGCCAAAAGAAAAAATGTATTTGCGAAGATAGCTTACAGGGCGGTTTATGCTGCAGCGGCAATTTTGGTTATATCAGCGATAAGCCTCAGTTTATTCGATAACAATAAGGAACCAAACCCGCGGCAATATGGCTCAAAAATACCAACATTAGATTGGGACAGCGACGATATTACAACCGATGATGCTGACTTGGCAATTTACACTATTGAAATCGAACAGATTGAAGACGAACTGCGGTCCCTGGAATTGGGCGAAAGCTCCGGCAATGGCGACAGCAGCTTATCTGAATTGGAGATGGAGCTTGTAGCAATTAATAATGATTTCTGGAAGGAGTAAAGAAATGGAGTTACGTCGTGGAATTATTTTAATTCTGGTAATGGCGGCAATGACAACTGTAACCATTCTGCCTTGCTATTCTCAAGAGGAGAAGGCAGACGGAGATATCTGGACTGACGATGAACCAAGAGGTCCCGGCGGAGGACCGGGTCGTGAAGGTCCTGGCGGCGGGCCAGGTCGAGGAGGCCCTGGACGAGGAGGGCGAGGGCCGGGAAGATACAGAACCTCAGAAGAGGAAATTGACCACTTTTTGAATGATTTAAAGGAAAGTGATCCAGCAAAAGCAAAAGAGTTGGCAACCCTGCGAGAAAAAGACTCTGAGAAGTTCAGAGAGGAGCTGAGAAAATCCATCCGTGAACAGTTTTCTAAGCGCATAGAGTCCTGGAGAAACAGGTGGCGTACAGAGTTTCTCGAATGGCTTGGAAAGGCTGTTCCTAAAGTAGCTCGAAATTTGAATAATTTAAAAGATACAGATCCGAATCTTTATGCGAAGAAGTATGAAATCGTCAAAGAGAAATACAGGCGTATTTTTGACGAATCAAAAAGAAATCCCGACTTGGCCGAAGTTCTTATGGCAGAAATGGAGCTGGACGAAAGACAGGAAGTACTGGTCACGAAAATCAAGACCGCAAAAAGTGAAAAAGAAAAGAGGAAGTTAGCGTCTCAGTTGGAAGAAGTAGTCGGCAACAAGTACGACCTGATCATAGCAAAAAAGATAATTGCATATGAATTCCTGCTCAAAAGGGTTGAGGAACTGCAAAAAGAACTAAATAGAAATAGAGAAGAGATTGACAAGTGGAAAGATGAAAAAATAAAGGCCCAGAACGTAAAAGTACGTGTCGATGAACTAACCGAACCATCTCGACCTCGAAAATTCCCGTGGCGATAAGTAATTTTAAGTCCGTAACGTTATATTTTGATTTTCTGTATCCTGGCTGATATCTTCTTCTAACTGCTGTACCCGAACAAATACACCATGTATCCAAAATATCCGCAGAGCAGCAGTGTGCCGCTTATTCGTCCGATTATGTGCCTGCCGAGAAAGACTGATAAGGCAAAGGCTGCACTGACGATAATCATAATCCAGTAATCGGTGCCTCCTGCGAATCGCCGCTCTATATCAAACGGCAGGACTATGCCTGCTCCTCCTATAACAAGAAGTGTATTGAAGATATTGGAGCCAACGAGATTGCCGACAGAAATATCATGATGGCCTCTGACAGCCGCTGCTACACAGGTTACAAGCTCCGGAAGAGATGTTCCGAATGCGATGATAGTCAGACCTATAACGCTCTCACTCAGGCCGATTTTTGTACCGATAAAAACAGCCCCCTCCAAGGCCATCTTTGCCCCCACAGCCAGTCCTATTAATCCAATCACAATAAAGAGCACATTTTTTCTTCCATCTCTGCTTGCTCGAATAATTATCTCCGAATCGCCCGCATTCTCTGCTGCTAATTTGTCTAATTCCGCTTGCTTATTCTTGTTGTGTATTCTTTCTTTCTTCGCCGTAAATACGGTTATCAGAATCAAAATCGCAAATACGGCTAACAAAGCAAAGGCTTCCAACCGCGAGAAATGCGAATTGGACAGAAATGGCCACAATAGCAATCCCGTAAGAATCATCACGGGTATCTCACGGTAAAGCGTTTGCCTTTTTACCATGAGAGGACGAATAAGGGCCACTATACCACCTATAAGAGCAAGATTGGCAATGTTTGAGCCGAAAACATTACCGATGGCTATATTTCCCCCATCGCCCGCTTTTCTAAGAACACCGGCGATACTTGCTGCTAATTCGGGCGCAGATGTCCCCATGGCAACAACCGTCAGGCCGATAACAAGTGGGCTGATACCGAGCCGCCGTGCTAACCAAACAGCACCAGCTACTAACAGCTCTGCGCACACCCACAATATCGCCAATCCGCCGACTAAAAGTATAACAGCTAATATTATATTCATCTGCATATCAAATCCTATATTTTGCTCTCGGTTTTGCCCTGCTGATATTTTTGTAAAACAATAATTTAAGATGCTTACTATTGCAAGTTATTTAGTGTTTGTCATATGAGAGTATTAGCTTATGAAAAAGCGTTTTTTTAGCTATTAGCTATAAGCCGAGCTTTTTTATGAAGAATACAAAAAAAAGCTTCATCTGATAAAGTTGCTCTTTCATTATGACGAAAAAATACTTGCGGAGCCCATTGAATGTCAATGGGGGATATTTCATTTCATAACTTCTGAGGAGGCTTAAAATGACAAAAAGACAAAAGAGGCTGATTGCTCGGCAATTGGTAAACACATATTTGATCCTAATGTTGCTCATCTCAGGATGTGCTGACAGCAAATATGGCCGGATACTGAAGCCGTCAAAAGAACGGTTCGAAATTACGAATGCACATTCGGAATTTTCTGAACTGGCGAACAGTTCAGACCTGCCGGTCAAGTATATCAGCGAAGGTAAAATCGGCGTTTCCAAAGTCGAAGCAACCCTGGAAACTGCCGATGCCGGTGACTTGCAGGCTCGTGCTGAATTCAGTAAACAATCGGCTGATTATAGTGCCCGCCGAACAGAATTAGAAGCACAAATCAACAAGAACCTTTCTGAAGCAGATGCTCTTCGCAAGCAATACAGCAAAGAATACAGTAAAGCTATGGCACAAATCACGGCAAGAGTAGCAGAACTCGATGCTCTCGAATCACTTAAAGATGCAAATGTAGCGTCTTTAACCAAAGAAGGCGACAGCCAACGTTATGATCTTATCGCTGATGCAAGAGAAAAGTTCGAAAGCGAAAAAGCTCGAATTGAGCAATTGAAGGTGATTCATGATGCGATAGAAGCCGAAAGCAACGCCAAGATTCTTGAAATGACAGAGGCCGCGAAAGCTACACGTGAACGAGCCAATGCTACTGTAGTAGATCTTGAGGCAGAGGCTGTCTCGGTTCAACTGGAAACGCAGGCTCGCGTTGATGAACTTGAAGAGCAGATTAGATCCGTTACTGTTCAAACGAAATCGGAAGCCGAAAGACTCAATGCAACAAGAGAAGCAATCCTGAAGGATGCAGAGGCACACGTAAAAGAGCTTCGAACCAAAGCTGCAACTATTCAGAATAATCTTGCAAAGGAAGAGTATGAGTTAAAATTAACGGAAGCCGAATCTGCGAAAGCCGAATCGGAGGCGAAAACAATGGAGAAATCCGCCAATGCGCCTACCCGTCTTGAGAAGACTCTGGCAGAAATTGACCGTCTTCGTGCTGAGATTAGCTATCATCAGGAAAGCTCTATAGCCAATTACGAATCGATGCTTGCTGAAGCAGAGTCCAAAATTGAGGATGATCTTAACGAAGTCAGGAAGCTGCGAATCAGCTCAGACAGAGCCGAACAAGTGGCCCGTTCTGAATTTGTTAAGGCCGAGGCGGCAGCCCGTGCCGAGGCTGTACGTGAGACAGCGATCCATGCCGAAGCTTTAGCCGAAGCACAAAAACTTCAGATTATCGCTGAAGCGGAAGCCGAAGCGGCAAGAATCAAACAGGAAGTTTTGGATGAGATAGCGTCTAAAAAATCAAACAATAAAGTCGAAATGGATAATTACACCACTTTTGTATCAGAGGAGACAGAAGAACTGCATACAGTGCCGGATGTCCCACAGGTACAGGATGTTGCACCAAGAATAGAGCCAAATCATGTCGCAGCTTATCGTACAAGCTTCGCCGAGGTCATGAGAACAAGGGCACAGGCGGATGCGTATGAAATGGTTGCCGAGGCTTCATTCGCGGAAACAGAGACAAATCTTCTGGCCACTAAGAGGCAGGAAGATGCTATTGCAGCAGAACAATTGGGTATCGCGGATGCTCTTGAAGCACAGGCCCGCACACGTTTCAGTGAAATTGAAATCAAGCTCGAAAAAGAAATGGATGTCGTAGATTCAAAATACCGTCAGCAAGTTGTGCAGGCTGAATCTTACCGCAAGGAAATGGAAGCAGAGGTCATTGATTTTCAAAGTCAGGCTAACGCCCTGGAGCAAATAGCCAATGCCCGTGCAGACCAGCTTTTTGCAGAAGCTCAGGCAGTTACAAACAGCGGCGAAAATGATGTTAAAGAATTAAAAGTTAAGCTTTGGGCGGCCCAGCAACGCGGTGAAGCTCAATATTCGAAGCTCGTAACTGAAGCTCAAAGTATTTCCGATTCGCAGGAAGCTTTAGCAATCCAGATTGATGCTCAGGTTGATTCGGCTCGAAGATATCTTCAAGCGCAACTGGCGAAAATTGATAATTCCATCCAGTCTGGCGAAAGAATCGCACAGGCCGATTATCAGCAGGCAATGACGCAGGTAAACGTTATGAGGCAAAATACAGAAGCTCAAATAAGCCGGATTAACGCACAATTTACCATGGAACATGCGATATTGAGAGCTCAGATAGAACGCGACAAAGAGCTTGCATTAAGCCAAAGCCTCCGTGGCGAAGCTGTATGTGATAGAATGGTTGCAAATGCTAATACTTCCAAAATATGCGAATTTGCCGACATTGACGCAAAACATGCAACAGCACAGGCTGATATGAATATTGTTCTGTCTGCCAACTCTGCAAAGCGTGATAGCGCACAGGTCTATCTTGATGCGGTAAAGGCAAGGTTCAACGCGAGAATACAGCAGGTCAAGTCCGAACGTATAGTTGAGAGCGCCGGCGAGAATAATGCTGTTGCCCTGAAGCGAACAGATTTAGCTACAGCAATGGCAAAAGCAATGGCCGCTCGCGAAGAATCCAAACAAAAACTGTCGGATCTGCAGAAAAGACAGGAAGAGCTTCAGACTGCTTCTATGGTAAACTGGTCGAGCAAACTTGCAATGATCAGAAACAGGTAACTCTTTGAAATCTCTATCCCTGAAACAGCCTGACATGTTTTCTTTATAAGGCCGGCTAGCTTCAGGATAGGTAATAAAATGATGCAGGGCGGTTGAATACCAACCGTCCTGCTTTTTTTATATCTTTTGTGATGATGAAATGGCCGAGATGTAATGGTTGCTTACAGACAACTTCTCAATCTAACTCGGTCAGATAGATATTGCGAAACCGGAACTGTCCGCCCCCGGGTACCTCGGCCTGAAGAGCGATAAAACCCTTTGAAGGTTCACCGAGACCATCCGCTTTCCAGGCGGGACTGCCGTTAATCTCCAGCGAGGCTTTCGTGCCCTGCACGGTGAGCTTGAATTGATTCCATTG
>JAVVFI010000125.1:0-12606 GCA_032250555.1 Sedimentisphaerales bacterium | reverse complement strand
TGTCTTTATAGAACATAAGGCAACTTACGGCCAGCTCGGTGCTGTACCGAAGGAAGATTACATAATCCCCCTCGGTGTCGCGGATATCAAAAAATCCGGCACTGATGCGACCATCGTCAGCTACAGCAGAATGGCAATGTGGTCTTTGGATGCAGCGAAAATCCTGGCTGCTGAACACGGCATCGATGCCGAGGTAATAGATGTACGAACATTAAAGCCGCTGGACATTGATACCATTGCAGAATCGGTTCGTAAAACAGGCCGGCTCATCACCGTCAGTGAAGGTTTCTGCACCTGCGGCGCAGGCAGAGAAATATCCGGCCGGTTTATGGAATACGAGTTCAGCGATGGTTCGCACGGTTTCGATTATCTTGACGCGGCCCCAGTTAATCTTGCGGCTGCCGATGTACCCCCGCCGATGAGCGAGCCGCTTGAGTTGGCTAGTATTCCCAGTGTTGATAGAATTGTCGAAGCTGTAAAGGCAATAGTATAACAAATAATAACGGAAGGATTAGAAATAATGGCTACAGAAGTAAGATTACCCCAGCTTGGCCAGACAATGGAAGAAGGAACCATTGTTAATTGTTTGATTAAGCCAGGCGACGAGGTAAAAAAAGGTGATGTGATTTTTGAGATAGAAACCGACAAGGCGACCCTCGAGATGGAATCGCCTGCCGATGGTTTTGTAAAGCATATACTCGTTGAGCTTGACCAGACACTTGCTGTCGGCGAGCCGCTCCTGGTCCTTGGCGACAAGGATGAAGAGGTGCCGCAAAGTTTTATTGATTCTCTAAAGGATGGCGCACCCGCCGCTCCGTCGGAAGCCGCACCTGTTGAGCAGATCGCCCCCGCCACACCGCAGCCAACCGCACCGCCGCCGCAGCCTGCCGCACCTGCTGGTAGAGTAATAGCTTCGCCGCGGGCAAAAAAACTTGCCGGTGAGCTTGGTGTGGACCTGACGGCTGTTACCGGAACAGGTCCTGCCGGAAAAATCACAGAACAGGACATAAAACAAGCCGCAGCTTCGAAATCAACTACACCTGCCGCATCTGCCCCTTCAGCTCAGGTGGATGTAAAACTGGGTGCGACGGTTCCGTTGAACAGATTACAGAAAATAACCGCAGAGAGAATGCTCAAATCAAAGCGCGAGATTCCCTGCTTCTATCTGACCGTCAAAGCTGATGTCACCGGTCTGGTTGACTTGCGGACAGAACTGAATCAGACCTCCGATGTGAAAGTTTCCTACAATGATTTTATTATCAAGGCAGTCGCGACAGGCCTGGAAAAGTATCCGATTATGACAGGCCAGTTGGCCGGTGAGTCTATCAAGCTGGCAGAAGCTATCAACGTCGGTCTGGCAATATCCGTTCCGGACGGCCTGGTTGCGCCGATTCTAAAGGACGTAAACAAAAAGGACGTAAAGCAAATCGCACGCGACGGAAAAGCCCTTATTGAGAGAGCACGCAGCAATAAATTGGCCCCCACTGATGTCGAGGGCGGCTGCATTACAGTTAGCAGCCTCGGCGCATTCGGAATAGACAACTTTATCCCGATTGTAGTCCCGGGCCAGTGCAGCATCCTTGGTATCGGACAGATAACAGACACCTGTGTACCGGACAACGGCAACATCATGGTACGAAAGCTGATGAACATGACTCTCTCGGTTGACCACAAAGTAGCAAACGGCGCGGTAGCCGCCCAGTTCCTTGACTTTGTGAGAAAACTGCTGGAAGATACTTCCGCTTTTAATGTGTGAAGTTAATAAATCTTTCTTTGTATAGAAAACATACAAAACTTGTCATTCTGAAAGGAGTATTTAGAGATGGCAAAGAAAGTCACGGCGAAGCACTTGCCGAATATAAGCAAAGCCACCCCCAAGGTTCCTGTCATTGGTGTTTTTGCCACGTCCGATCCACGTATCGATAAGGCAAGTCGCACCCGCTGTCAGAACATAGCGAAGATGGCTGCCGATTGCATTAGCGGCTCTGTCGTTATGCCGGACAAAACTCCGGTCCCTGTTGTCTATTCCACAGTCTTGATAGACGGTGAAGCACAGGCCGACATCGTGGCCCAGCAGTTCCGCAAAGCTGGCGTGGATATCCTTGTATGTGTGCCGGATACATGGGCTTTCCCCCAGCTTACAGCTATCTCACTCCTGCAGCAGTTCCCCTCAAATACCCCGATAAACATTACCTGCGGCAACTCCGGCCCAAAACCGGGCGTAGTATATGCACACGCTCTCAATGGTGCTATAAGCCAGTATGGCCGGATGGTCACCTTAAACGTCGGCACGTGGCCCGATACGGGAATGAATCCGATTATGACCGAGCAGACGGCAAAGAATCTTATCGATTGGTGCTATGCCGCCGTTACTGCTGTCGCCCTGCGCGGGCGAAGAGTTGTAATCCTCGGACACGACTCCATGGGAATGGAAACCGCTCTTGCACATATCATACCGACCCGAAACACATTTGGTCTGGAAATAACACGTCTCGATATGAAGCTCCTCGCCGATATGCTGAACAAAAAAGCCTATAGCGAAAAAGAACTTAAAGCCGTTCGCGACTGGATTAACAGGTACGTTGGTAAACGTCTGGAATTGCGCGACGAAGCCGACAGCGAACGATTTAATATGTCGCTTGCAATGTACCTTATCGTTCGTGACCTTATGAAAGACCTGAACGCCATAGGCGGCGGTTTTATGAGCCAGTTGGAATGGGGCAGCGACCTGCGGGGCATTCCTCTTCCCGTAGCGGATGTAATGGAAAGTTTCTTCAATTCCACCTTCGACCATACCGGCCGAAAGGCTCCCCTCCCTTATGCCACCGAAGCCGATGTACAGGGCCTTCTGACAATGCTCTTTATGACCTATCTGAGCGGCGGAAATCCGCCTTTGTTTATGGACTTTAGAAAGGTCTGGGAAGCTTGGGAAATAAAAGAGCTGGCCAAAAAAATCGGCGTCAAATCGTTGGATAAAAAAGCCGATTGGTATAACAAAGGTCTGGTTGATGGTGACAATTCCGGAAGCGCATCTTTCGATTGGGCCGCTGCTCCCGGAACTTCGATAAAAAAGATTATGGATAGAGTTTCCCTGCCTCTGGCCGAGGAAGACTACTTCCCCGGTGGTGGCAACGCTGTTAACTTCCTTACCCCAGCCGGAATCGAAGGCATCGCAGCTCGATGCGCTTACAGCAGCCCCACTGGTTTATTCAGTATGATTTGGGACGAGGCGCACACCACCGAGGTACCGGCGGAATTGTCAAAGGCAATGTGCGAACTGACTACGCCTATCTGGCCCCACACATTTGTTGTTCCTAAATACGCAAGTATGGTCGAATACAAACAATATCCTCCCGCCAACCACTTCCATATGACCTGGGATTTGCCCGTCGCACGGCTGCAGCACTGGATGGATTTAACCGGCGTATTAAGCGTCACACCCTGGGCCGCCAGACCGAAGTTTGTTGAAGGCGTCGATAGGCCCCGACCCTTAGTCCATTTAATAAACGGCGGCTAAGACACATTCAAAATTATGAGTCATCGAGGATAGACCTTCTCGTATATAGCTCATTAGTATCTCAATCTATTCTGTAGAGTTTTCGAGATAACACCGCAAAGCGCGAGCTAAATCGTGACCAAATGCACGGGCATTATCAGCCGTCACTATAGTCGTTTCCACATTAGCATATGGAATCTCAATAGTGGTCGACATTTGCACACCCGATTGTTCTCCGGCCCAACGGCTGCTGGATTTGAATTGTCCATAGTTTGCAGCAGTATTCCAGGCAGTCCCGAACGGAATACTACTTTTGGCCAAATAGGGTAACTGGCCTTGACGAACTGATTCCAGGATTGTAGCGAATTCTTGCTGTTGTTGCCAAATAGCGGAATCAGAACTACCAACAAGATATATAACCTCGTTGTTATCACCACGGATGTAAGGGCAGTGTAAATCAATAAAAACCTTCAGCTTGGAGTCAGACCATTGTGGTACAAAGCTTCGTATAGACTTAACAGATGGATAAATACTGTTGTTGTTATAATCGCGGTTATGATCATGTGGCCTGCGATTTTTGCCCTGGTCACCGTCTTCCACTCCATCTTTATCCACAAAAGGTACGACAAGGACCTCCGCATTTTTTTGGAACCAGTGACCAAGATTAGTATCGGATAAAATTATCTCTAACAAACCTTCAAGTGTGTAGGAAGCAATCATTTCACAGGCATGATGTCTGGCCGTGAGCAAAACACGATATTTTGGATTTCCATTAATCTTGCCTGCATGTAAACGTTCAACAGAACGGCTTTTGCGGGTTTTACAAAGCTCATAGACTGATAAATGTGAATTATTGGGATATTTATGTAGAAATTGCATAAGGTTATCTTCGAGATATGGTATCGAAAAACAAAAAAGCACATCTTGCCCCTTCTGCTCGAACTCATATGTAAAAGAAGAATCATGTATAGCCCGGGAACCAAGCCAGAACCATGTTCCTCCACCGTCTGTACTAAAAGCAGGCCCTTGTGTACCGATAGGATTGTTGCCCGTAAATTGGAATTTAAGAGTTCTTCCTGCGGCACCTCGAACTCGAAAGTACCAGTAAAACCACCATGTAGAAGTATCGCGCAGGTCAGGTCTCAGGAAAATTGTATCGCCCTCGATACGTTCAACAATAATATTTCCTCCCGGAAAATCGGCATCAATAACGACTTTTTCAACTGGAGCCGTTTGCTTTTGATTTGTTGATTTGTCCTGTGAATAAGATTGATTTGATTTAAAGGCATCGTATTTTTCTGAAACTACGGTTGGCAAAAAATTCCCTGAGCAAGCCGAGCAGTTCAGAACAACAAAAAATATGGACATGAACAAATATGATAAAATATTATCATGCATATCATTTTCTCCTGTTTAGAGTGCCGATTAACAAAGTAACCCAGCCAATCGTTACCAATATCTTCGATCTTACTCATTATACACTCCGGCTACTCTTCTCTCAAATAAGATTCATTTAAGTCAATAAGATGGGGCTTGCCCTAACTATCAGGGTATGCTGGCAATCTTACACTGAAAAAGTAAATTTATTGACAGCTTAAAATCGCTCTGGTAATATTTGTCAGCCTAAAGGGGTGATACATCATTATTGTAGGTTCAAAGATAAAACATAACATATTTGAGGTGGACAAAAAATGCCTAAACGCGACGATATTCACAAAGTACTGATTATTGGTTCTGGCCCGATTATTATTGGCCAGGCCTGCGAATTTGATTATTCAGGCACACAGGCATGTAAGGCCCTGCGTAAGCTGGGCTACGAAATCGTGCTTGTCAATTCCAATCCTGCAACAATCATGACCGATCCCGGTACAGCAGATGTTACCTATATTGAGCCGCTTAATGTCGAAACTATGGAGAAGATTATTGAAAAGGAGAAACCGGATGCCCTCCTGCCAAATCTTGGTGGTCAGACAGGCCTTAATCTCTCCGCTGAATTATCTCGCAAAGGTATCCTGGAAAAATATGGCGTGCAGATTATTGGTGTTAAGGTTGATGCAATTGAGCGTGGGGAAGATCGCCAGGCTTTCAAGGATACCATGAATCAACTGGGCATCGAAATGCCTAAAAGTGAAATTGCAAACACTCTTGAAGAAGCAGAAAAATCTCTCGAAAATATCGGCCTGCCCTGTGTTATTCGTCCCGCTTATACCATGGGCGGAACAGGTGGTGGCCTGGTTTACAATATCGAGGAGTTCCGTACCGTTGTCACCAGAGGCCTTTCTTTCAGTCTCGTCGGCCAGGTACTTGTCGAGGAATCTGTTCTCGGTTGGGAAGAATTGGAACTCGAGGTCGTTCGCGATGCCAAAAATCAGAAAATCACCGTCTGCTTTATCGAAAATGTAGATGCCATGGGCGTCCATACAGGAGACTCGTATTGCACCGCTCCGATGTTGACCATAACCCCCGAGCTTCAGCAGCGGCTTCAGAAATATTCCTATGATATTGTCGAAGCAATCGGTGTCATCGGTGGAACCAATGTTCAGTTTGCTCACGATCCCAAAACCGACCGCGTCGTCGTAATTGAAATCAACCCGAGAACCTCGCGCTCGTCTGCGCTTGCTTCCAAAGCGACAGGTTTTCCCATCGCCCTGGTCTCCTCGATGCTCGCTGGTGGCTTGACTATGGATGAGATTCCATACTGGCGCGATGGCACACTTGAAAAATATACCCCCTCCGGGGACTATGTGGTTGTAAAGTTTGCACGCTGGGCTTTCGAAAAATTCAGAGGTATCGAAGACAAGCTTGGCACACAAATGCGGGCCGTCGGTGAGGCAATGAGCATTGGCAAAAACTACAAAGAGGCGTTTCAAAAGGCCATTCGCTCTCTTGAAATTGGCCGGCATGGTCTCGGATTTGCAAAGGATTTTAATAAGAAATCGCCTGATGAGCTTTTGGAACTTTTAAGAGAGCCAAGTAGTGAGCGTCAGTTTATTATGTATGAAGCTCTGCGGAAAGGCGTCAGCGTTGATACTCTCTTTGAAAAGACATATATTAAACATTGGTTTATTGAGCAGATGAAAGAGCTTGTGGAGCTTGAAGAGGAAATATTAAAGTATAAAAACAAAAAGTTGCCGGATGACCTTCTAATCCAGGCCAAAAAGGATGGATTCGCAGATAAGTATTTGGCTAAACTCCTCAATACTCCCGAAGTAAAAATCAGGAAAAGACGCATCGCCCTTAACATGGTTGAGGCCTGGGAGCCCGTCCCGGTAAGCGGCGTCGAAAATGCCGCCTACTACTTCTCCACTTATAATGCTCCGGATAAAGTTCAGGTCAGTGATAAACGCAAGATTATGGTTCTTGGCGGCGGGCCCAATCGTATCGGCCAGGGTATCGAATTTGACTATTGCTGTGTTCACGCCGCCTTTGCACTCCGGGAAATGGGCTATGAAACCATCATGGTCAACTGTAATCCGGAAACTGTTTCAACCGACTACGATACTTCGGATAAATTATATTTCGAGCCCCTCACCGTTGAAGATGTCTTAAGTATTTATAATAAGGAAAAACCCGAGGGCGCCATCGTCCAGTTCGGTGGTCAGACGCCGCTTAATATCGCCGCGGAACTGGAGCAGGCCGGCGTAAAAATCCTCGGAACCTCTCCGGAAAAAATTGACCTTGCAGAAGACAGGGACAGATTTCGAAAGTTAATGAAAAAACTTGGCATCCCCCAGCCCGAATCCGGCATGGCAAGCAACCTCGACCAGGCCCTCACAATTGCGGATCAAATCGGCTATCCATTAATGGTAAGACCCTCCTATGTCCTCGGCGGCCGCGCTATGGAGGTTGTTCACGATGAAGAGATGCTGCGGTTTTATGTCACAAGAGCGACGGACGTCTCTCCTGAAAGGCCCATTCTGATTGATAAATTCCTGGAAAATGCCATCGAAGTCGAAGCCGACGCCATTGCAGACGGCACAGACGCTTTTGTGCCAGCGATTATGGAGCACATCGAGCTTGCCGGCGTCCATTCCGGTGACTCGGCATGTGTGCTTCCGCCTGTCAGCATTCCCGAAAAACATCTAAAAACAATCTATGAATATAACCGAAAAATCGCAATCGAATTTAACGTCATAGGCCTGATGAATATTCAGTACGCCATCGCAAATGACATTGTTTATATACTCGAAGCCAATCCTCGCGCCTCAAGAACAGTGCCGCTGGTCTCCAAGGTCTGCGGTGTCCAAATGGTTCCTATCGCCACGCAGCTCATGATGGGAAAACGTCTTTCGGATATGAAATTGCAGAGAATGGCTATTCCTCATTTCGGTGTCAAGGAAGCGGTCTTTCCATTTAATATGTTCCATGAAGTTGACCCTCTCCTCGGTCCCGAAATGCGTTCCACCGGTGAAGTCCTCGGCATGGCAGATTCGTTCGGGCTGGCTTTTTTTAAGGCCCAGGAGGCGACACAATCGCCCCTGCCCTCTGAAGGAACCGTTCTTATTACTATCTCGGACAATGACAAACCCGCATCACTCGAGATGGCTAAGCAGTTTAAGGACATCGGCTTTACGATTATAGCAACCAAAGGGACCAGCGATTTTCTTTCCAGGCACGGTGTCGAATCACAATGTGTCCTTAAAATGCACGAAGGAAGGCCGAATGTCCTTGATAATATCAAGAATGGAGATATTCATCTTGTCATCAATACGCCAAGCGGTAAGCAAAGTCAACACGATGATTCCTATATCCGCAAAGCGGCCATCAAATACAAAATACCCTACATCACCACAGCCGCCGCTGCAGTCGCGACTGCAAAAGGCATAGCAGCTTTTAAGAAAAATCCCGGCCAGATAAAGTCACTGCAGAGCTATCACGCAGACATAAAGTAAAAGCAGGTTTGTTCCTCGACGAGCATCCTGCATCGATTTAAAAGGGTGGGGCTTGCCCCACCCTGTTTATATTTAAGCCAGCGATTCCCTGCAGAATTGAACGCACTTAGTCACTTCTGCCACGGCGTCTGAACCTTCGGGAACTCTGTATTCAAGCTCGATATCGGCCGGAAACTTCCAACCCTCTCTCTTCATTAACTGCAAAATTAACGCTACCGGTGTGTCACCCTCGCCGAAGGGCATATTCGGACCGTTATTGACCTTCCGGTCCTTCAAATGAAGGCTCAGGATTCGGTCATGATATTTCTGTATCAAAGGTATAGGCGACTCGCTCGTCCCGGCTACGAAATGGCCCACGTCGAAGTTTAATCCTAAATATTTTCCATAAGACAAAATAGGCCCCTCGTATGTCTTAGATGTCATCTGGGTGTGGTTATGAAAACCGATCATAATCTTGTGCTCATCGGCAATCGGTCCCAGTCTCCGCGCAGCCTCCTCCGAAATTTCTCTCGTAATGCCCTTGGCCCCCAGTGCTTTGGCCGCTTTGAAGTAATAGTCAATCTCCCCGTCCGTCATATTTCCGTCGCCGATATTACCGAACTTGATGATATGGATATTAACGCCTGCATCATTATACAGTTTGCGAAGGGCTTTGTATTTGTTCATCGAAACCGATAAACGCCATTTGAGCTGGTCCTCTTGTGCTTTTTGCCGTGCTTGACGCTGTTCATCGGTCATCTGTCCCCGGCCGCGCGGTCTTGGTCCTCGTCCGGCTCCTCTCGGCATCCCGGCGAATGACTCTGCCGCGTCCCCCATAAGTTCGACAGAGCTGAGCCCGCACTGAACAAGGTATTTGAGAAGGTCCTCAGCTGTACTGGGCATCCCGCGGTAACTGTAAGTGATGGCCCCGATTTGCACACCGTTAAAATTAGAATTGGGCTTGCTAACACCCATACCGACCGCGCTGTTCAGGGCGTATCGTGACATAATCGTTGATGCTGCTAAAGCCGCCGCTCCACCCATTAACTCTCGTCTTGATATCGTTGCTTTACCCTCTTTTTTCATGCTCTTTTTCTCCTGAGTATGTTTTATATTATTATCAGTTTACCACCCAACCGTTATTTAACCCTTCACATCTCATCTTGTCAATTCTAATCTGTCATTCCACAATTTCCAAATCAGCCATATAAATCGCGGTTATGGTTTTGCCGTCTTCATCTTTTTCATGTGATGAATACCACGACATAATAGCTCGCTTCGGGCTGATTTCAATAAAGCCCGGATATGAATTGTCGCCTCCGCTGGGTAATTCTGCAAATTCATGCAGTTCATCATCAACAAGCCAGCACATCGAGGTTTTTGGCCCTCTGTCACCGATGGTCTTTCGCCCGCCGACAACATAGTGGGGCCGGGACCCCCAGCGCACCAGTAGCGGCCCGCCGATATAACGATCGAGGTCTTTGCGCTGCCACTGTGTGTAAGGTCGCTCCGACCTCAAAAGTTGAGCATTACCCCTGCCTCTTCTCCCGACAGCGATAATACCCCCGTCGGCCTCGAATTGAAAAGCCGTTTCGTCACCGTTAACCTCCTGAAAAAGGCTGCGTGTCCGCCAGATAAGACCATCATCGCTTTCCAGCATTGCCGATTCCACCATCGCTCCTTCACCCCTCGGAGCATCAGCAAAGTTCTTCTTCCGCCGCCCGCAAAGATACGCCTTACCCCCAAACGTATTGGCCCGCCAGATATAATGGCCGAACGTCCCTTCTAACATGACTGGGCTGTGCCATTTAACCCCGTCCTCGCTCCATGCGGCGTAACCCAAATGTTTATTCAGGTCATAGTCTTCGGACTTAAGCGTTGTTTCCCCGCTGTACCATGTCCCGGTATAAACGAAAAGCTTGCTCTTGAAAATAAGAAAATGCGGGTCCCGCGTGTCCCGCTTAGCTACGCTGAATCGATGCACCTGTTCCCACTGATTTGCATCATCGCTGGCCAAAATTATAATCGATGACGTAGGATGCACCATATGCCCGTCCGGACAGCTCCGAAAAGTAAGATAGAATTTACCCTCAAATCGAATCAAATCCGTAAAAGCATTATGCTCCCCGTTAAAAAACACCCGTCGAACATTCGACACCCTAACTTCCGGCAGATTCCCAGCCATCACTTCAACAGGAATCCAAACCACGCACAGCATAATCAAAATAATCTTCAAATGTACCTTGTTCATAAGTATTCCTGTTCAATCAAAAGGTAGAGTATGCATCATATTGCACAAGCATATATCTGTCCAAGAAATTTCAAAGACTATTGTCACTTGTTATTTCCGGGGTAAACCAGGTCCCTCTGTAAATCCTTTATATACGAAGACTCGGCTTGTTAGTACAGGATTATTCCTACGCGGTTCAGTCACAAAGCGGTATTCGCCGCCGACAACAGGATTGTACCAGCGTATTTCGTATTCGCCCATACCATCATCCAGCTTCCTAAGATATCGCACTTCAATGTCGTATCCATCGTCATCAATAGGTTTGTCATCTGTCACCATTGGCACCCATTGCTCATTTATTTTAACTTCCACACGGCTCAGCGGTTTGTGAAAATCGATCTCACTCGGGCCTACATCCTCCCACCGAAAAGCTATATAATCTTCTTCATAATCTTTTTTCGCCTTTACTACTTTGGGCTGCATAATTACTTTTCGCCGGCCTGTGCTGATCCGGCCTTCAGGATAGAAAGTGTTCACTTTTACAGTGTACTTCCAATCAGGCCTGAGCTCATGCACATCTCCTGTGGCCTTGAAGTCTCTCGTTAATTGGCCGAGTTGCGCCGTAAGGTAAGGCGTGGTGTATCGTCCATAGAGCGTATGGCCTCCTTCATAGTTCTGACGTGAATATTCTTCTGGGGTAGTTGAATAACCGAAATAGCCGTTGGAAACACTGGCCACCCATACGTCTTTGATGTCTTTATCACCTGCTTCTAAGAATTCGCTCCTCACGCGGGAGGCCATTCGATTGCCCGACTCTGCCGTAACTTCAAACGGCACCGGCAGAATAACTGTATCGTTCACTCTGATAAGCTGAAACATCACCGTATTGGGAAAGCTGTCCTTCGGTTCTATCAGCGGTTGAAGGAACGAAAATAACAGATGCCTTTTGTTACCCTGACAGCCGTCTTTGAAAAAACAGCATCGGCGGGACATATCATTGCCTCCTCGAAGAAAGGGAACTGCGGCAATCCAGGGCGCACGGCGTTCATATGCCCCTCCGGCCAGGGGATTACCTATAACAGCATCCATGCACAGCTTGATGTTTTCCACCTCATTATGCTGGCGAATATTTAGTTCTCGTGCTGCTGAGCCCAGAACAATATCAGCCGTCAGCCTGTCACCCAACGACTCGAACAAGTCTATAGCTTCCGTGCCGATTCCCTCTCCTAATTTTCTTGCTTCCTTCCAGTTTACAGGGAAATTGCAGAAAATATTGTCACCTAGTTCGGGTATTGCCGGAGCCATATCTCCCTGTGTCCCGGTAGTCATTGCATGGACAACTGGCCACTCGGTCTCGTACTTATGTCGTATTGTCCATTCCAGGTCTTTCTGTGCATAGGCAAACCAATCGGCGTTATACACTTTCACTAAAGATGTTATCGTTGTGGCATGCGCCGAAAAACTTGAGAAAGCCCCCAGTGGCTTATACTTACCGTTGTCATCTTTTACGTCAATCCTAATCATATACAATGCAGGATTGACCGCCTTGAAAACTGCATCCGGATCATCCGGCCTAATTCCCTCTGCATTTTCATTGAGAACATAAGAACTGATCGCCCGGTTACGGTTATAGCCGTAAATGTCTTTGCGACCCGTCGCTATCTTTGCTTCTCGACGGTCCTCATACGCTTTCACAATACCCTCTGCGATGCGTTGTGTAATGAACTCAAGAAAGTTTACTTCCAGCCATTCGCCGTTTGTCATATGTTTGTTGTAGAAATCATTCTCGAAAAAGTTGGCGGGTGCCGAATGGCTGTGTGATGCGGTAATGGCAATATCACCAGGTCTTAAGCCCGTTTTTTCCGATACCGCTTCCGCAACCTTGTGATGCAGCAGCAGCGAACCTGAGGGCAAATCCGTCTGAACCAGGGCAATTGAATGCCCCTTGCCGTCGTTCAGGTAAATTACACGTGCCTTAAGACGTGTTCTGAAACCCTGACCCTTGTTGG
>JAVVFI010000124.1:0-12625 GCA_032250555.1 Sedimentisphaerales bacterium | reverse complement strand
CCGGGCTTATTAACAATCGTGCACCTGATGCTTTACTGCTGGGAGCATTAGTGCTGGTAAGCATCGCGGGTATTATAAGCCCGGAAGAGGCTTTAGCAGGCTTTTCGAACGCCGGAATGTTAACTGTTGGTGCTCTATACGTCGTGGCGGCTGCCTTGCGGGAGACAGGTACGCTTGACGTAGCCGGATCTTGGATTTTGGGTAATGCGAAGTCCGAAAGAGGTGCCTTAGTGCGAATGGCAGGCTCAGTCACAGCAATGTCAGCTTTTTTGAACAACACCCCGATTGTCGCTATGTTTATCCCAATAGTAACCGGTTGGTGCAAGAAGCACAGAATTGCTCCTTCACGACTGTTGTTACCGCTTTCTTACCTTTCTATTATAGGAGGAACGTGCACTTTGATAGGCACCAGCACAAACCTTGTTGTGAATGGTTTGATGGAGGAGACATCGCGATCAAATCCCGAGCTAAGCCAGGCTTTGCACCCTATGGGTTTTTTCGAACTGGGTTATGTAGGCTTACCCTGTGCGATTGTAGGTATCATCTACCTGCTTGTTATTGGCCGTCGCCTACTGCCCAACCGTAAGGACCTAATCGAAAAGTTTACTGAATCGTCACGCGAGTACCTCGTAAACATGCGCGTACAGCCTAATTGCCGCCTCGTCGGCCAAATGGTTCAGGAAGCGGGGCTTCGCCGACTGCCGGGCTTGTTCCTCGTCGAGGTTACTCGTGATGACCTTTCAATCTCACCCGTTCTACCGGATTTTGTTCTTAAATCAAATGATATCCTCACGTTCACAGGAGTTGTGAGCACGATTGTGGATCTTGAGAAAATACAGGGACTTGTTCCTGTCGCTGACGAAGGTTATGAAACTCACGCTGCAAAACGTCGAGAACGTATCCTTTGTGAAGTGGTGGTTTCAAAAACATGCCCCAGTATCGGCAAAAGCATTCGTGATGCGGATTTTCGCGCTTTGTATAATGCAGCCGTAGTTGCTGTGCATCGAGGTGGAACACAATTGACAGGTAAAGTTGGAGATATTGTCCTGCGTGCCGGTGATACACTACTGCTGCAGGCCGGGGCACATTTTATTCGAGCCCATCGAAATAACTCTCATTTTCTTTTAGTGGGTGGTATCGACAACTCCAGACCTCTGCGGCACGAAAAGGCTGTATGGTCTTTGGTTTTACTGGTCGTGCTAATTATATTGATGGTTAGCGGTGTGATTAAAATTGTTTTGGCAGCGTTTTTAGTCGCAGGTTTAATGATACTGATGCGTTGTATTTCAGTCTCCGATGCTCGCCAAAGCATCGACTGGCAAACACTGCTGACCATTGCAGCTGCTTTTGGGCTTAGTAAGGCACTTGTTAACTCAGGATTTGTGGCTTCGGTGGCAGGATTTTTCGTAAACATCGCTGGACAGTGGGGACCATATGGGGTATTGGCTTGTGTTTATCTTATGACGAGTCTGTTCACCGAAGCGGTTACGAATAATGCCGCCGCAGCTCTCATTTTTCCATTTGCTGTGGCGCTTGCTGGACAGGCAGGAGTTAATCCACGACCCTTTATCATGGCTGTAACGTTCGCAGCGTCAGCGAGCTTCATGACGCCTTTAGGCTACCAGACGAATCTAATGGTCTTTGGGCCCGGCGGATATCGATTCACAGATTTTGTACGAGTCGGCTTACCTCTTAACCTGTTGCTACTAATCTGCGCAACGATACTAATACCCCTTGTATGGCATTTTTGACGTGAACTATGGATTGACAAATATGAACCAGTAAAGTTAATAAATAAATAGGATTTATAAGTTGAAACTCTGGAGAAGTAACCATGTTCCGGATTTGTTTTATTGATGACGACGAGGAGTTTGAGATTCCCTTATTCTGTGATGTGTTCGGAGATGCCTTCGATATAATTGCAGCAAGTGACTACATTGAGCTAAAGTCACAGATCGATAGTCGAGAAAACTGGATACCCGATCTGTTCGTCCTCGACTTATATTTTCCATCAGGGCCGGCAAGCAGAGAGGCTATCAAAGCATTAAAGGCTGAACCTTTATCTGTGACAAATGATGACGCAGAAATAAGAACGGCTTATATAAATTATCTCAGAACGCAAAACCGTCTGGCCGGAGTCCTTGATGCTTGGAAGCAAAACCCCGATGGTGGATTAAAACTTGCTGAGAAGATTGCAGTTGACTATCCGGATGTACCTATCGTTTTCTACTCTCGTAAGGCTACATTTGAGGATGTAGTTCGATGTATGGCCGCCAGGAATGTCTGGTCGGTAGAGAGAAAACCAACAGGTACAGATTCAGACGACACAATTGAATTGACAAAATTAGCTAAACAGCGCATTATTCATCAATTCGAAATGGCTATCTCAAAAGCCGACACAGCCGAATTGGAACGGAAGAAAGAGGCTTCAAAAGTTCTTTTGGAAATGCTACGAAATTTTAGCTGAAATTCGGTACATACAGTTTACAATTGAGTTTTTAAGTAGAAATAAAAGTCTTATTAAAGGAGAACATGAATGCATTCGAACCTTATCTCTCCACATGGGGATAAACTGATTAATTTGATTGTCGATGAAAAAAGGTCTGAGGAACTCAAGAACCTTTCCAGGGATTGGCCGTCATGGGATCTCACACCCCGCCAAATTTGTGACCTTGAACTTTTGGCCAATGGTGGTTTCTCACCTCTCGAGGGATTTCTTTGTCGAAATGATTATGAGAGCGTTTGTAAGAAGATGAGATTGACTGACGGAACTATTTGGCCAATCCCGATTATGCTTGATATTACCGAGGAGCTGGCAAAGAATCTGGGCGAAGGCTCGATGTTGGCACTGCGAGACGCCGAAGGTGTTATGCTTGCCGCTCTTAATGTGGAGCAGATTTGGCAATCAGACCTTATGCAGGAAGCCCGGCAGATATTCGGAACGACAAATCCGGAGCATCCGGCTGTTGAGTATTTACAGCATAGTACGAATCCGTGGTATGTAGGTGGTAAATTAGAGGTCTTGCAACTACCACACCATTACGACTTTGTTGAATTTAGACTTACACCGGCGCAGCTCCGGGAGAAATTCACCACTTTTGGATGGCACAGTGCTATTGCTTTTCAGACGCGTAATCCCATGCATCGTGCTCACCAGGAAATAACTTTCCGCGCTGCAAAAGAGATCGAAGCAAACCTGCTGATTCACCCGGTAGTCGGAATGACAAAACCCGGTGACGTGGACCATTACACGCGTGTAAGATGTTATATGTCAATACTGAAACACTATCCTCATCATACGGCAATGATGAGTCTTTTACCGCTTGCCATGCGAATGGGTGGTCCTCGGGAGGCTGTCTGGCATGCTATTATCCGTAAGAACTACGGATGCACGCATCTGATAGTCGGCAGAGATCACGCAGGCCCGGGAACCGACTCAAGCGGTAATCCATTCTACGGCCCCTACGAGGCACAGGAACTTCTGAAGAGTCACGAACAGGAGCTTGGGATAAAGATGGTTCCCTTTAAAATGATGGCTTACGTAGCTAACATGGATGAGTATATACCTATAGATGAGGTCCCGGAGGGAGCCGATGTCAAAATGCTTTCTGGCACCGAACTTAGAGAGCGTTTGGCTACCGGAAGGGAGATACCTGCCTGGTTCTCTTTCCCGGATGTAGTACAGGAACTCAGATGTACCTATCCTCCGCGAAATAAACAGGGATTTACGGTATTCTTCACAGGCCTGCCAAGTTCAGGAAAATCCACTATAGCCAATGTTCTGATGGTCAAGCTGTTGGAATCAGGCGGCAGGCCCGTGACGCTGCTTGATGGCGACCTCGTACGCAAGAACCTCTCATCGGAACTGACTTTTTCTAAAGAGCATAGAGATCTGAACATCCAGCGTATCGGCTTTGTAGCTTCGGAGATAACAAAAAATGGCGGTATCGCATTGTGTGCCCCGATAGCTCCATACGACAGCGTTCGCAAACAAGTGCGTCAACTGATCAATTCGAGTGGAGGATTTATCCTTGTTCATGTCTCCACACCAGTGGAAGTATGTGAACAGCGAGACCGAAAGGGACTCTACGCCAAAGCACGTGCAGGGATTATCAAGGAATTTACCGGAATATCGGATCCCTACGAAGAACCAAACGATGCAGACCTGGCCCTGGATACAACCAACTCGGCACCGGAAGAATGTGTACAGGCGGTTATTCTGCACCTTGAAAAAGAAGGCTATATAGGCCCTATCGATTAATTCCAGATTATATAGTCGATATATTCATTATGTAAACCCGCCATATTTCAGGAGAAACATTTGGATAATCTGATTGAAGGTTTGGAAGTATTGAAGAAGTATGTACATCAGGCCGGCCAGGCGATTTTCCAGATGGCCGCAGAAGGTTTTGAAACCGCCTATAAAGCAAATGAAGATCCGGTTACAACTGCAGATCTTAAAGCGGATAATATTCTCCGAGAAGGCTTGACCGAGGCTTTCCCCGGCTCAAGCTGGCTTTCGGAAGAAACTCGTGATGACTTTTCGCGTTTAGATAAAAAGCTGGTTTGGATTGTTGACCCTATCGACGGAACCAAAGAGTTTGTTAGTGGAATCCCCGAATATGCAGTGTCTGTGGCATTGGTAGAAAATGGGCTGCCGGTTCTGGCGGCTGTGTACAATCCGGCGGCACAAGAGCTGTTTACCGCTGCCGCCGGGCAAGGCGCATGGCTGAATGGAAAAGCAATCAACTCTGAACACGAGTTAACGGAAAAACTGATATTACTGGCCAGCCGTTCCGAGATAAAACGAGGAGAGTTTGAACCATTCGAGCCCTTCGCCCAGATTCGTCCATGTGGCTCTATCGCTTACAAGCTGGCTCTGGTCGCTGCTGGCAGGGCGGATGCCACTTTCAGTCTCGGCCCTAAAAATGAGTGGGATATCGCCGCAGGTGTTCTTCTCGTAAACCAATCCGGCGGTAAAGCAGATAATCTAAATGGAACACCATTTATTTTCAACCAGCGTAAAACCTTAGTCGATGGGATTGTGGCCGCCGCCTCGCGCGCCGCTCAACCCGTGAGAACGCTGATCCAGCAGGTCACTTCCAAAGAATAACTGGACCCACTGCTGAATTTGTTTATAACGCTCTCTTTGTGCAGTTACTTTCAATGCAATTGTTCTCATACTCACAAATATTCCGCACGAGTTCATTTCCTTTCTATTATCCAAAAGCGTTTACGACAATCTCCAGCATATCGTAGCATATCCAGCAAGAACATTTCTTTTCATTTCCTCACTTAAGAGTTCATCCCTCGGACCACTTTTGGGCAAATATTTGAAATAAATAAATTGCACTTCATATAGGCAAGCACCTATAATGCAAAGAGTTATAAAATAGCGTCCCCGTAGCTCAATTGGATAGAGCGTTGGCCTCCGGAGCCAGAGGTTGTGCGTTCGAGTCGCACCGGGGATACTTTTTGTAAGTGACGTGTTTATAATGACATGTCATGCCTCGCCAATTCTCATTCCCAATAGTAAATAATAAATCGAAAGGATTTACCCACAGTGTCTGCTTACATACTTTGGAGTATACCCAAGTTTCTATCTGATGTTTGCTTTCAAGTGTATAGCAAGTGTATAGAATAATAGATCATCTATCTATTTTTGCAATCTGAATATCTCGTTTTACCTGATCACTATACTGCTCCCAGGAAAATACAGCTTTGTGTTTCTGCTTCAATCTGGATAGTTGAACCGCAGGTACTGGATTATAATGCTGTTGTGTGACTTTAACGATTTCCTTCCAGTGTTGAGCAGCGTTTTCAAGAAATAGAACTGCTTTTCTCTGTTGAGCTTTGGCTTTTGATTTACGAAAAGTTTCTAGTGCTACTCCAGCGCGTAGTTTATCGGCAAAATAAAGGCTTAAGTAGGCCCAGGCTTGCACATCTGAAATTTCACAATTGAGTGTATGAGTTTCCTGCCTTGCTCTATGTGGTAAATCTTCGATCAGTTTCAAAGCTCTATTTCCATCATTCTCTAAATCATCGGCCAATTCTAAAGGAGTCAAAAAGGGGTCTTCAATTTTTTTGTTGCCAATCGTTGATTCTACATAATCTGGTATAGATAAGTACATAGGATCGAGTGTTGTATGATCTATCAGTTCATCAATCGAAATGAAGGGTGATTCTTTATCATTGAAACCGTTTTGGACCGGGGCAAGGAATCCCTCCGAATAGAGCGTGTAATCCCAGGTTGCGCAATGAAAAGAGGCCAGTCTCAGCGGCATACGGCTCGCCAGAGCATAAGCTTCTAATAGTTTATCGCCTGTATTCTCGCCGTAACGTCGATTGAAATCAGCTGTGAAGACAGTATCAGGAGTATTTGGATCGAACAATAATCTTCCCCATAACTTGTAAAACAACCATTGTTTTTCAAAGGCATACTGCCATGTGACGTGGTCATTTGGCTTGTGAGAGTAATCTTTAGCGGGGATATACCCTTCTGATCCTATAAAATACCCACCGACATAATCCCTTTCGTTTACGGCAATGTGTTCCCGTATGAAATCGGGTTGTCCCCACCGGAGAATAAAAAAGTCTTCATTCCGAATCATCCATGCTATCTTATAGTTTGCAGGTTTTGGCTTCCAAAATCGCTCATCGATTTGGCCGGATGAGTAATCATGTGTAATCGCCAGGCGGGGTGTTGAATGGCCATGAGACCAATTGAATTTGACTTCCACCCAAACCGGATCTGGAAAGTTCGCTTCGTCTATAACGCGCCGCATTTCAAGAGGAGAACCGGCCAGCACTGAGCGATGAATAAACTTTGCCGGACGTTTTGCCTGCTTCATCCCTTTTATGAAAGTGTCTTGTATCCAGTCCTCTCGTTCTTTGGGCGTTATATTATTCATCCAGTCTGCTAATGTAACTCCGAGGCCTGTTAGTTCATCATACTCATTAATCACCTGAGTGACACATTGTCGGGTGTACTCACGAACAATTTCAGATTTATCGTTTCTTTTCTTGACGCCATAAGCTTTGGCAAATTCAGGCGAAACGACAATATTCCAGTTCACGATGTATGCTTCTATCCCACGCTCCTTTGCCATGCTAAAAAGCCGACGCCAGAAACTCTGCCATTTGGCCAGTTCTATATCGGAGAAAGGACATGCCTCTGGAAAATTCTTTGGCCGAATCATGTATGTGAATGGGTGGAGATTCCACAATGACAATACGTTGAAGTGATTCTCAGCCATCATATCCAAAAAACTCTGCCAGAAATTCAAATCTCGACAGGTTTGAGTATGTAAGTTCATAGCCGGATTTTCATTAGGCCTATAGGATGACCATGGGAGGTTAAACTTGATTGCACGCAACGCAAAATGCGGATTGGTTACTTTTTCCTCAACTTCTCTCCAGCCGTTTTTCATTTGAATTTGTTCTGCTAAATCGAGCGTTCCATACATCGCACCTGTTTCATCACGAGCAATGACGCAGGTGATTACCTTGTTGCCGGAGCGATATTTTCTAATTTGAAAACCTTCTTTTTTTATCAGAGGATTGATTGACTGTTGCATGGCTGTGCCAGGCAGGAAAACTGCCACTGTCTCATCTGAAACAATAATAATGTCTTTATCTCTTAGATCTGCAATGTCGTACACTGCAGGAGTCTCATTTACCTTACTCAGAGATTCTCTCAGATGGGAAACTGCAAAATTTAGTTGGGCACAATCTGTTCTATACGCAATAGAAACATCAGCTCGAACAGGCAAGATAATTACAGACCACACTGCAATAACAAATAAGATTTTAGTGTGTTTTACTATAGGATATTTCATTGTACACCTCACTTCTATCTATTGATTGTACTAAACAAAAATTCAAACCCAAAACGAGCAACATTATCTAATTGTATCTTGGCGTAGTATGTCAAGTTTGCATTAAAAACTCAAGTAAAGATACAGATGAGCATCAAATTAAGCTCGTATTACTCAAAAGTAAAAGGTATAATACGAACATAAAACTGAACATATTTAACGTTTGGAATTGATAGGGACGAAAAAAATGGATCGGAGAGAATTCTTAGGAACAATAGCTACGGCAGTTGCCACAGGAGCAATCTGCACGCGGCCAATCTCAGGAGTTGAATCTGACAAGTCAAAAATATTTAAGGAAGCATCCATTCCGAAACGCGTCTTGGGCAAAACAGGCGCGAACGTGAGCATCCTTGCTCTCGGTGGGGTTATCGGTATGCAGCTACCACCATCGAAGGATCACGATCCGGCTGCTATAGCCGAGAAAGCGCTTGATCAGGGCATAACATATTTTGACACCGCGCCGAGCTACAATAACGGACAATCAGAGACTAACTACGGCCAGGTGCTCGCCCATCGCCGTAAAGAGGTCTTTCTGGCGTGCAAAACTGGCGACCGCTCATACGACGGAACCATGCAGAGCGTTGAGAAGAGCCTAAAACGATTACGTACAGACCATCTTGACCTTTTGCAGGTTCACGGGGTTTCTTCCCGTGAAGATCTGCCGGCATGGGGCAAGCCCGGCGGTGTTGTCACCGCGCTGCAGAAGCTTCGCGAGCATAAAGTGACCCGATTCATTGGGGTCACGGGCCATGATAGCGCGGAGATGCTTCATCGTGCAATCGAGATGTACGAATTCGATACACTTCTTACTACGTTGAATCCCGTCAGTCGTCGCCGTCCCTTCCGTGAGGATTTGCTGCGTGCTGCGAATGAGAAGCGGATGGGCGTAATCGCCATGAAAGTCATGGGTGGCGGCAATGGCTGCCTGGTCGTCGGCAATCCGTATCAGAAGGTCCTGCGCCCATACCATGATGAAACTGCTCACCAGGTGAAGCCGCAATCACTGATCCGCTATACATTAGGTCTGCCAATCTCGGTCGCGGTCATAGGCGTTGCAAATATTGACCAATTAAAAGCAAATGTTACGGTCGTAAAACAGTTTAAACCAATGAGCATTACAGAACGGGAAGAACTGGAAAAGGTCATGGGTTGAGAGCTGGCAAACTATTTGGACTCCGACAACAATACACGTCCTCGATCAGGAAATACCATGAACAGCAAACACAACAAGGAGACAGACCAAACGAAGTCAAACCTCCTTACTCGCAGTGACTTTTTGGCCAAAGCCTGTGGTGCGATGCTTGCTACTGCAGCGGCAACGGCGAGTTGCCTGGGCGGGCAATCCACTACAGCTCAGCGACATAAATGGAAGGGGTGGAAGGATTCAAATGTTAAAAGCTGGGATATAATTACCATCGGTAATCTTTCACGCAACCGCTATTGGGGTGAAAGCGATGCCAATGGTGTGCGGGCCGCCATCTGTACGTGCACATTAATCACCGGCGAGGATTTCCGCATACTGGTTGATCCTTCTCTGGCTGATGCGGCTGGTATGGCCGGAGAATTGGACCGGCGAACAGGTATCAAGCCTCGTGATATAACTGCGGTCTTCGTGACGCACAATCATGGAGATCACTTTGCTGGTATCACTCATTTTCCGGACTCAAAGTGGTTGGCGGCGCCTGCGGTAGCTGAGATGCTCAATAACTCCGGAAAACTGCCACGTCTGTTAGAAGGTGTAACGAATAAACTTTTCAATGCCGTTGAGGTGATTCACACGCCGGGCCACACTAAAACACATCATGGTCTGCACTTCGACTGCGGTGGTTTGTCCATAGTTATTGCCGGTGATTCAGTAGCGACGCAAGATTTCTTCCGCGAACGGCGAGGCTACTTCAATGCTGTGGATTTTGAACTTTCTGCACGGACTATGGACAAGCTTGGGGCCATGGCTGATATCATTGTGCCGGGACACGACAATTACTTTCTGGCTGATTGCGTTGTATGAGAAACAGATTTTCTCGTGCTATTGCAGTTGACCGCGGATTTCATCAGTTAAAAACTGCTCTGTATGCACATTAACATAGAATCCAGCCTCGAGTTGCATCAAGAGATTCCTGGCTTTTCCGGCATTGTGCAGAGTATTTCACCATCTGGGGATTGACTCATTTGATTCTCCAGCGCTTTGCGGCCTCCTTCAAAGTTGTACTCCAGCAGAGGGCATAAGTCTTTTGGCTGTGAGGCCACACAATGCTGCGCTGCAACCCATGGGCTCGTAATGTGCGGGACCACTTTAACTCCGTGGTGCCTTTGCACCAACTCGCACACCTTCAACCATTCTGAAATGCCTCCACACCAGACCGGATCAGATTGTACATAGTCCACACACTTTCGCTCCAGAAACGGCTTGACTTGCCAGCGCGTGAACCAGTGCTCGCCCCCTGCGATTATCACCCCTGTCGCCTCCTTAATCCGAGCGTAGCCATCCACGTGTTCGGGACAAATAGGCTCCTCGATCCAAAAAGGCTTGTAGGGTGCAACGGCCTTGCATAGCTTCATCGAGTAATCCACATCGGCATAGTACCGGATGCTGTGGTTGTCGAACATGAGCTTCGCATCCGGCAACTCTTCCCGCAAAATGCGCACCAGTTCTATGTTCTCTTTCAGACCTTTGTTCCCGTCTTTGGCGCTTTTAGTGAAATACCATTTCTGATAGTGGTAGCCTTTGTCGTAAGCCTCCCGCGCTCTTCGGCGGGCATCGTCCAGGCCCCTGTCAGCTTCACCAGGTCGCCAATAGACGGGCACTTGCCTTCGGTTAGCATTTCCGATGATCCGGTATGACGGCTGTTTGAGAAGCTTGCCGCGCAGATCCCACAGGGCAATATCAACAGTACTGAAGGCCATGAATACGCGCCCGGTTTGGGTGTGGCGACCTGACCGGGGTTTGTTCGCGATTATTTGACCGGTCAACGGATCTCTGCCTTGAGCAAAAAGCTTTGCTTTGCCCGGATATATTGTTTCCCAGAGCAGCTCTCCTTCCAGCGCAGGATTGAACGGATCTTTTCCTATGAAGATTTCTCTAATCCTTGTGAGGTTGTCCTTGAGGACTTTGAGGTCCTGTGCACCACTGCCTTTGAAGTTGCCCTTGGTCCCGTCGTTTGCTTCAATGGTTACACCTTGTGTAATCCTAAGGTCTTTAATAGTGACTGGTTGCTTGTATGCATCCTGACCTTCTGCTTCTCTATGAAGGGATGCAATGCCAGCCGTGATGACTCCAGCAGTTTTCAGAAACTGCCGACGATTTAGTAATGACGTTGTCATTCTCATAAATTGTTCTCTTTCGTGCCGGTGACCATACGGTAACCGAATCAAAGACGTATAGGTTTACCATTTCACCTGCTTAACTAATCCCATGAAGCTTTCGGCCGATAGGACCGTCAAAATTTGGAGGCGTCTTAAAAGGCTCGAATTTTCCTGTTAATGCCTTATCTTTCGTCTTGTCGAGCAACTCAGCTTGTTCCATTTGGCCCATTGGCCTGAAGGCCTGTGCAAATCCAACGTTTGCTTTCAGGAGTTGCTCGGAATCCATTCCAGAGACAATAGTTGAAACTTGCTGGCTCCATATGTAGTCCAAAGCCTGTTTAGGTGTAGCAGCTTTGGCCCGGAGCACATATCCACTGGCAAGTGTTTTCATTGCGATCACGCCGATATTTCGTCTGACAAGTATGGGCAACACATTTTTCTGGAAGCTCTTGAAATGAGGATCGAGAACATTCATTGGCATCTGGACTGCATCCCATGGGTATCCATAGGCAAGCATTTTGAGGTGGATAACTGGATCCCTATGTCCCGTAAATCCAATGAATCGAACTTTGCCCTGCTTCTTTGCAAGTTCAGCCGCTTCAATTCCGCCGCCTGCAGCAAATATCATTTCTGGGTCCTTGTCATAAACCACTTCATGAAACTGCCACAAGTCGATGACATCGGTTCGCAGTCGCCGAAGGCTATCTTCCAAATGCTCCATAGCTGTTTTCTTGTTGCGTCCGTGATGCTTGGTCATAAGAAAAGCCTTGTTTCGATAACCCCCGGCAAGGGCTTTTCCCATGAGTTCTTCTGAGCGACCATTATGGTATTCCCATGCGTTATCGAGGAACGTCACACCACTATCGATGGCCTTTCTGATTAGTTGAATAGACTGATTGTCATCCCTTATTCTACCGATGTGATGTCCACCTAATCCAAGAATTGATACATTGACTCCGGTACTGCCCAGGGGACGCGTAGGAATATCAGCCCTGCCTGATGCGGCCAGTGCATGACTTAGCATATTCCCTGCACAGAGCCCATAAGCTGTTTGTTTTATGAAATCCCTTCTGGTTGGTAAGTTTTTTCCCATCTTTCCGCCCCTTTCATTAAATATCCGTCAAGCATTAATAATGGCTTTGTCAGAATAATAAACATTATATTACTTTTTCCTTTCCAAATCAACAACGTTGAAGTGATTGATAAAAATCCCAACCATTGTTGGGCTATCAAATCTAATCCGAAATCATCTGTTTCTGGCCTCACAAGGATGAGTAAAGGAGAAGCTTAACATACAATCCCTAAGTCTGAGTTGTGTTATTCTTGACTTCTCTTGAGGTAAGATTTACAATAAACGCTTTGGGGAAGGGATTCTGTTTTGGGCAAGTACGAAAGATTAATATGAACAGAACAATTCTTATAGCAATCACTTTGCTACTGCTTAT
>JAVVFI010000123.1:0-12641 GCA_032250555.1 Sedimentisphaerales bacterium | reverse complement strand
CACATCATTATCGACGGTAAGTTTCTGTTGTGCTCCCCGACACAAACAGCATAAAAACAATCCAGCCAGTAAAACTACTAAACCTGCAAACGGAGTTAATTTTAACTCTGTTTTGTTTCTGTGAGAACGCAGCATTTTGTTCACCCTAAAATTAATTAAGATTACCTTCTCGAGCTACGCCTGCTGCGAAGCTTGTTTTGCTTTTCAGCCTTTTCGATTGTTTCTTTGATAGAAACCGCAGCGCCGCCTTTTGCTTTGGATTCATCCGCGGCGGACATAAAAGCGAAAATTTCAATAGTTTCTTCCTCCGGGACGGGTATATTGCCGGTCTTGAAGAATTTGATGATTTCAACTATTAAAGGTTCATAGCCGCCGTATCCGCCGCCCGGGACAATGCCCTTTGTGCCGAAAACCATCGAGCCGTAGCCGCTCTTACCATTTTTTACTCCTCTGAAAGTGCCGACTCTTCCGTCTTTCCAGATACCGACAACTAATTCGCAGTTTGGGGTTTGTACACGTCTGACAGTCTCGCAGCCGGTGCCCATTATCGTAAAGAGCATTTCGACACCATGGACACCATACCAGTACAGGTCCGGGTGATGCTCTTCAAGGCTGCATGGACTGAAAGCGTCACAGCCAAGCACCTCACCGACCTCTTTATTGTTTCTCATACCGATAACGCCGGGACCGTACCGCAAAGAAGAGCTGGACCAGCACGGAACGTTGTTTTCTTTGGCGAGCCGGAATATCTCAAGCACATCCGCCAGACTGCCTGCCATGGGTTTGTCGATAAACAGAGGCTTTTGGGCTTTGATCACCGGTATCGCCTGTTTGAGATGCGGCCGGCCGTCAACACTTTCCAGCAGAACTCCATCAACCTTCTCGCAAAGCTCCTCTATGGTATCAACAATTTCCACGCTATACTTATCACGGAGCTGGTTTGTGTAGTTCTCAACTCGATTGGCTGAAGAAGGAATGTCCGGCGAACCTCCGGAATAGCCAACCACAACCTTGCATCCGAAGTTATTGGCCGGGTCGTTGATAACCTTTGTAAAGGCGATAACATGCGATGTGTCAAGACCTATCATGCCAATCCGAAAGACCTTTTCCCCGGCTTCTGTCTCAAAAGGCAGTGTTAAAAGTACAATTAGCACAATTGTCATCAAAATAATCTTTTTCATAATTGGTTCTCCATCTTAAAAATTTAGTTTAATTGTTCGGTTGTCGTTCTCTGCAACTTACACTTTTTTATCGTACTGAGGAATTTTCATTAAATCACCTTTTCGCAGCGCCGACTGATGCGCAATAATACCAGGCACAGTATAAGCCAGGGATTCATAAACATCAATCGCAGGTCTGCGGCTGTGTATCAGGGCGTCAACAAATTCATGTGTCAGGAAGGTATGCGAACCTTCGTGTCCGCTGTTATGCCGTAATGGCTCTGGCAGCATGTCTGTTTCCCACCAATGGGGCTGTTTGTAATGCTCGAAGTTCGGCGCTTCCCGGACAAAGCCGGCGTCGTCTTTTTCCATCTGCTTGCCTGAACGAATGATGACCGCCCCCGTGCCATTGGGATGCGCTGTATAGAAGCTCATTTTATCACCTATCCACTGGGCCCGCTCACAGCCCCGGTGGGCGCCTTTCCACCATACATTCATGCGGAAGGCATTACCGCGGTTTGTACGAAACATCGCCGATCCGTTCCAGAATGGATTATTGTATGCGTTGTCTTTTAGAATAGGGTCATCATCCCCCCACCCGTGACATACAACCTCTGTCAGCCTCTCGCCGCTGACGCTGATGAGCTGAGAAGTGCTGTGTGTCGGATAGTGCATAGGTGACAAACCGTACCGCCAGGTTCGCTTACCGTTTTCGAAATAGAGCGATTCGAGTCCCGGATGCTGATACTCGGCCTCGCAGTAATAAAGAGAGCCGAACTTGCCATGCTGAAAAAACTTCCGTGCTGAAATTGTTGACTGCTGGTAGTAACCCGTCTCGGCCATCATGTAAGTCAAGCCATACTTTTTCACAGTATCTAAAAGCAGCTCGGCCTGCTCGATTTTTGCCCAGGCGGCGGGTACAGCCGATATAACATGCTTGCCGTTTTTCATTGCCTCGATAGTGTGCTGAACGTGAAGCGGGCCGTCGGTAAATATCGCCACAGCGTCAATGTCTTTGGCAAGTACCAGCCGTTCAAGTGAATCATAAGACTTCGGACAATTATATACCTGCATCAGTCGTTTTCGCCTGTCGGCGCGCAAATCACTCACCGCCTGAACAACACAGTCCGGATGCTCATGCCACTGAAAGGATGTCCCAAAGCCTCCTCCGACAACACCTATGCGGATTATTTTGGGGGTGGTGTTGACAGCCAACGCTCCCTGCGAGGCCAGCATTGTCCCGGCCAAAGCACATCCGCTTCGCTTGATAAAATCACGTCGGGATAAATCGCCCTGTAATTTCGAACGGTTCCTTTCAGAAAAAACCTTTTTTTCAGGCATATATGCTTTCTCCTTCCTGCCAAATTACAACAATAAAACAATTTGACCTGGATACGTTACTTAAGTTCCTTTATATAAATATTGGCAAACTGGATATGGTCGCCGTGATGCTGCAGGGCAATTGGGCCTCGCTTTGGCAATCCCGGCAGGCGGGCCTGGCGGATTATCGTCTTACCGTTTAATACGACAGTAACCTTATCATCGATGGCAGTAATCTCAAAACGGTTCCACTGGCCGACCGGATTGTCTGCATTAAGGATAGGTGTTGCACCCCTTCGCACCTGCTCAGGCATATCCATATCCCTACGGTATCCCCAGATTTCACCCGAGCCGACAGGCCAGTTCCAGATGTTTATCTGGCTCTTCGAGGAACCGCGCAGATAGATGCCGCTGTCACCTGCGTCCATAACCGGTACTGTCACCTGCCTGCCCTCAGTATCTGTAGCCTCTGAGCCGTCCGGCAGGATCACCGGGACATTCTCAACTTCAGGCTTGTCCGGAAGACGCCAGTCAACAATAAGAATGAAATTTCCGAATTCATCCTGCGTCCACAGGTTCTTATCATCTCCGGTTGCCTTGCCGTCATAATCCAGAATCCAGTCCTTCGCAGCCCAGTGTCCCTCATTGCCGGGAACCTGCTTCCAGCCGCGAAGGTCAAGGCCGTTGTAGAGATTGCGAAAGCCCCGGCCTTTCTGTGCAACCACATCATCCGGCGGATTGGAGCCGGGCAGTTCGCAAATACGAATATTGCGGAAATGAACAACACCACCTTCGGATTCGAGGCAGATATATCCTTTTCGCGGATTCAGGTGATAAGCACGAGTAACCACCTTGCCGTTAACAGCCAGGCTAACCGTGCCATGACGGCTCTCTACGCGATAATGATTCCACTGGCCTGCCGGATTGCATCGCCATTCAGCAGGTAGGGAGCGCATCCAGCCCCCCGGATGGAGTTTGTCAGGCGTCATCGTTGCTCCCTGTATGCCGAATATATCGCCGTGACTGGTGGCGTTTTCACTATTGCGTCCGTCGAGTATCTGCACCTCGGTAGCACGCGTGAACGGTTTTCCTGTAACCGGTAAATCCTCAGAGTGTATGAACAAGCCGGCGTTGCCGCCTTTTACCATGTGGCGCCACTCCAATTCCAAAATGTAATTTTCATATTGTTTTTCCGTTCGCATCACGCCGGTCGGAACTCCGCTGCAGACAATCATCCCGTCCTTCACTTTCCATGTTTCCGGAGCGCAGTTGACATTTACCCAGCCGTCAAGATTCCTGCCGTTAAAAAGAGGCACAAATTCCTCATTAGCTGCTTGTAAGGCTCTCACACCGCCTGCGAACAGAAAATATCCCGCTACGAGAATCAGAAAGAAATAACGTATTCGTTTCATTGTAGTGCCTCCTTCAATACAAAAAATGATAATTTGTAAATGACAATAATACTCGAATCAGATGCCTGATGCCAACAGATTTTCCCGGGCCGGTGTGCTTTTGTGGGCTTGGACTATTGCTGTTTATCTGCTCTCTCATTACAATAATACTATGGTCAAAAATAAATTAAAAAAGGACAAATTACTTATGAAATTTCATTTCGCCTCTTTACGAAGCTATAGTAAAAACCAAACTCTATCGAATGCAGAAGTTTTCGCGATCATATGCCTGTTGATAACTTTTATCTTTGCCATGGTACCGGCTTCTCTGTCCGCAGCCGATGGCCTGATTACCTCGCCCGAGCGGGATTGGCCGCAGTGGCGGGGCCCATGCCGTGATGGTATCTCAAACGAGAAAGGATTGCTGTCAAATTGGCCTCAGGAAGGGCCGAAACTACTTTGGAAGATTAATGGTCTTGGCAAAGGATGGTCCTCGCCGATTGTTGTTGGTAATCGACTATACATCACCGGGGATGTGGGCCAGGATTTGATGATTTTCGCTTTCGATATAAATGGCTCGCCAGTTTGGAAAACTAAAAACGGAAAATACTGGAAAAATCCGTACCCCGGTGCCCGCGCAACCTGCACCTTCTCCGAGGGCAGGCTGTATCACTTGAATGCGCACGGTCGTCTGGTCTGCCTGGATGCCGCCTCTGGCGATGAGATTTGGACGGTTAATATCCTCGACAGGTTCAGCGGCGGAAATATCACATGGGCTTTGAGCGAATGTCTGTTAATAGATGGTCCGCGGGTAATAGTAACACCGGGAGGTAAAAAAGCCCTAATGGCCGCACTTGACAAGCGCAGCGGCCGGACAATTTGGACTACCGAACCACTTGGCGATGACAAAGCCTCACACAGCTCGCCGATTCTATTCGAATACGCAGGACGCAGGCTGATTACTAACTGCTCGGAAGCCCATGGCTTCGGCGTTGATGCCGATACCGGCAAGCTGCTCTGGACCGTCCCGCTGAAAAATCCGCACGGAGTCAACGCATCTACTCCTGTGTATGGTTCAGGCAAGGTGTACTATGTCACTCCCTATGCCGAGAACGGCAGGCTGTACAGGCTTTCTGCGGAGGGACAAGGTATCGCCGCTGAGCATATCTGGACTTCACAACTGGATACTGTAACCGGCTGTTCCATACTCGTGGATGACACCCTGTTCGCCGCCGGATACAAAAATGCCAAATGGTGGTTCGGTGTTGATTGGCAGACAGGTAAAACAAAATATGAGCTAAAGGGTCTTACTACCGGAGCGGCGATCTACGCCGACGAACGATTGTATTGCCTTGATGAAAGCGGCACAGTCGCCCTCTTAAAGTGGGGTAGTAACTCTCTGGAAACAGCAGGGCGTTTTCGCCTGTATTCAAAACGTACCAATGATGCCTGGGCACATCCGGTCCTGCTCCATGGCCGGCTTTATCTCCGCTATCACGATACACTTTGGTGTTATGATGTAAAGAAATGATAACAGTCTCAGTATTAAGAAGGATCGCGTAATGGACCAAAACACTAACTGGATAATCACCCGACGTACATTTTTAAAATCTTCAATAGCCTCATTGGCCGTTCTGCCCCTTTCATGTGCTCTTAATAATGGCCCGAAAGCCCGGCGGCGCACTGTTCGTTTCGGAATCGTTACCGACTGCCATTATGCCAATGCCGATTCACTGGGTACGCGTTTTTATCGAGAATCCCTCGACAAACTCTCCGAGTGTGTCGTACTGATGAACACCGAAAGAGTCGATTTTCTTATCGAACTCGGCGATTTCAAAGACCAGGACAAACCACCGGTAGAACAAAATACTCTTTCTTATCTTCAGACCGTCGAAAAAGCATTCAAACAATTTAATGGCCCTGCTTACCATGTCCTTGGCAATCACGATATGGACAGCATTTCGAAAATGCAGTTTCTTAAACAAGTGGACAATACAAATATAGAATCCAATCGCAGCTACTACTCATTCAACTCCAACGGTCTGCACTTCATTGTGCTCGACGCCAACTACAGCACTAACGGCACAGATTACGATCACGGTAATTTTGACTGGACCGATGCGAATATTCCTTCTCAAGAACTGGACTGGCTCCGAAAAGACCTCGCCGCGGCACCCGGGGCAGTTATCGTTTTCATTCATCAACTGCTCGACGGTACCGGCTCAGTCTATGTGAAAAACGCGGCCCAGGTCCGCCAAATCTTTAATGCTTCCGGTAAAGTGCTCGCAGTCTTCCAGGGGCATCATCATTCCGGCAGCTACAGCAACATCGCCGGAATCCACTACTATACCTTGAAAGCGGTCGTTGAGGGCCAGGGCCCTGAAAACAATTCTTACGCAATAACCGAAGTCCATCCGGACGGCAATATCACCGTCACAGGGTACCGAAAAGCCCAAAGCACAAAGCTTGGGAGTAATGCTTAGAAGATTGTATAGTATTGTGCAATATAGTTGTTATACACAAGCAAATAAAGTATGATATCAAAGCTAAAAACTGTAACCTGACAGGACTGTTAATAAATCGAAAGTCCCTGTCGAGATGAACAAAAAAGTATATCGAAGGGAGGAAAAAATGAAACGCATTTTATTACTGCTCGTTGTGTCATTAGCTGTTGTATCGTCATCTTTGACGATATGTAACGCCGAAGAGGCCATTGAGCCGCAGCAAAAGATTATGCTTTTCGACGGCAGGAGTTTCGACGGCTTGTATCGATATTTGAGAAACAACCAGGGCAATGTGGATGATACATGGACAATAAAGCCAAATGGCATTCTCGCCTGCGTGGGTAAACCTTCCGGCTACATCCGTACAGTAAAAGCATATAAAAACTACAAGCTTCATTTCGAGTATCGCTGGCCAGGCAAGCCGGGGAATAATGGAGCTCTTGTTCATATGGTCGGCGAAGACCGCGTGTGGCCAAAAAGTCTTGAGTGTCAGGGCGGCTATCGCAACCAGGGTGATTTCTGGGAAATTGGCGGTCTGGAATTCAACGAACATAAAATCGGCGGTCATCGCGTTCGGGGAAGACGCGTTCTCAAGTACGGCGAGCACAACGAAAAAGAACCCGGCCAATGGAACGTTTACGAAGTATGGTGTGTGGACGGAACTGTACGGCCGTACGTTAATGGCAAGCTTATGAATGAGGCCACGGATTGTTCTGTAACAAGCGGCAAGATATGCCTGCAGAGCGAGGGCGCCCAGATTGAATATAGAAATATATATATCGAGCCAGGGAAAGATATACCCTGGCCGGTTAAGCCCGTCGAAAAAACGGTCCTGTTCAATGGTAAAAACCTCGACGGCTGGGTTCGATTCATCCCAGATGACAAAGCCGATGCAGATGGGAAGTGGACTGTCGATAAGGTCTGGGCCATCCGTGACGGCGTTATCCGATGCGAGGGAAAACCCAACGGCTATATCCGAACGGTTGAAAGCTATGCTGACTACAAGCTTCACCTCGAATGGCGCTGGCCTGAAAAGCCGACAAACAGCGGTGTGCTGCTGCATCGCGCAGGTATCGATCGTACCTGGCCAAAGTGTGTCGAGGCGCAACTAGCGCATCAAAACGCCGGGGATTTCTGGCTGCTTAACCATTCAATAATTAATGTTGATGGTGAGCAAATAGGGCCAAAAGACTTCGCCAACGCTAAGAAAAAGCATCCCTCGAATGAGAAACCACCCGGCCAGTGGAACTCTTATGATATTGTTTGTGAGGGCAAAACGGTCACGTTGTATGTCAATGGCCTGCTTCAGAACAAAGGCACTGACAGCAATCCTTCGTACGGCCCGATTTGCCTGCAAAGTGAAGGCAGCCCAATAGAATTTCGAAATATCTATCTGGAGCCGATACAATAAATTTCATAATCCCGGCATGGATTTTTCAGTGAACTTGATGATTTCATTCATCATCAGGACTGACTCATAAGGAAAACGCCCGACGGCGGTTTCCCCCGACAGCATAACAAAGTCGGTACCATCGATAATCGCATTGGCAACGTCGGTGACCTCGGCGCGCGTCGGCTTGATGTGTTCGGTCATGTGTTCCAGCATCTGTGTCGCTGTAATTACGAACTTTCCCGCCGCGTTGGATTTTTTTATTATGCGCTTTTGAATGATGGGGACTTCCTGAATCGGGACAGCAACACCCATATCACCGCGAGCTATCATTATTCCATCGGCGGCATCAATTATCCCGTCAATATTATTTATCGCCTGCCTGCTTTCTATTTTTGCCACTATCCGGCACTTAGGCAATCCCGGCTTTATCAGTGAAGCGGCCTGGAGAACATCATTTTCATCCCGCACAAATGACAAAGAGATATAGTCAACACCGTGTTGTATAGCGAACTCAATGTCTTTTTTGTCCTTCGTGGTTATCCCTTCGAATTCAAGTTCCACATCGGGAATATTTATGCCTTTTCTTTCCTTAAGGACACCGCCTTCGACAACCACCGCTTTTATGCTGTTTGCCGAGTTGCTTTTTACACGGAGAACCAGATTTCCATCGTCAATATATATAAGTGTGCCCGGTCGAATCCTGTTCAAATCACCTTTGTAGTCAAATGGTATCGTTCGCGGCCCGAATGCTTCGGCATCGTTAGTCAGCCAGACTACCGTTCGGTTCTTTAATAATCTTGTATTAGCGCCTTTGAAACGCCCTATTCTGATTCTAAAACCCGCCAGGTCCTGCATTATTCGAATGTGACGTCTGTATTTGCTGTTGAGCTTGCGAACAAGATTGATTGCTTCGAGATGTTTGTCATAACTGCCGTGGGAGAAATTCAACCTGACTACATCAAGACCGGCAGTGAACATTTTACGCAGCACAGTGTAATTGTTGCTGGCTGGGCCTAATGTGGCGATTATTTGCGTTTTGGGCATTCCATTAAGTTCCGATTAGTATGATATTTGTCTCTGAATTCGTCATATAGGCATTATAGATGTTGATTTGTCAATAAGCAAACATGGGAATTGCCTGGAAAAATATTTAATGCACCTTCCGCCAACGGCCATTGTTGAACTTTGTAGTACTCAGGCCGAGATAACAAGAAGCCTGTTTGATTCACAGAAGAACCGGAACACAGAGATTATCAGCACTTCTGGCCGTACGATTGCAGTGATTGCATATATACCTTACATCTTCCACTAAAGCATTGTATTCCTGCTCATTAGCCAGATGAAAACCTTGAGATATGATATAACACAGATGCTCGCTATGCATCTCTGAGTCACATGTAGAATTAATTTTTATAGTTTCCTGGAGCATAATCAATGTCTCCTTATTCATTAACCTTCGTGTAAGGGGGCATACGGTATTGTTATTGGTGGGGTTCTGGCAATTGTTTACAAAAAAAAATAAAAAAACATCCTGCCGCGGCCTTACCAGTTATTATGCCATTCCGGGGTGATTACAGGGAACATTATGGTCAAAGCTTTACTCGAAGATGAGCGTACCGAATTTTTCAAACTCGTGAAAACTGCCTCCGACCCGGGCCCAGTCCCAGCTTGTGCTCTTATCGTCATCGTAATCAACACGATAGAAATTGGCTCGCCACCGAGTTCCGGACTGTGGGGGAACGTTCTGCAGCGGTTTGAGCAATTCGTAAGGCACATAAACCTCGGCCTTCCAACCCGCTATTCTGGCACCCGATTGTTTCGGACCACCCATGATAGTAGTAGCCGTTTGTGTTTTTCGTTTGCCATCGTAATGCCATGGCCGCCAGCCGAGGAAAACGCCGCCGAAATTTGGGATGAGAATCGGCAGCTCAAAACCAAGCGGTGAAATCTCATATTCGAAATAAACCGGATACCGCTCATCCGGCCATAAGAAGAATTCAAACACGTCTTCATTCCACAAATCGAGGAAGTCCTTCTTCATCGTTGCAGTAAGCTTACGGTCCTCGGCTTCCATTAATACGTACAGTCCGGTCTCAGAGTAGAGCATCTTTACCCGGGTCTTATACTTATGACCATCGGTGGTACGCAGGTTCAGCGGCTCCCAAGCGGTTTTATCCCAGGCGGCCGCATCGCCTCTGCCGTTTACCACAAAATCTTCTGTCCGCCTGATCAGTAGTGTTTTGGCAGATGGCCGCCCGAAAAATATTCGCTCGGCGTTTTTGTAATAGACCTTCTCCAGCACGTCTTTGGGTAAGAACACCCCATAGATCATCCAGAAGCCTTGCCTCTGGTGGCCTCCTGCGCAGTCGAAATACTCGTCGTCGGTTTCCAGAAAGCGGTAATACATCCGATATGCATCGCGGCGGGGTGTTGTATCGGTCCCGAACATGATGCGGTCCTGATACTTCAGGAAAAACTTCCGTGCCGTATAGGGCTGCCGGCCTAATTCTGAAATCCGTGCGTCAATGTCGATATACATATTGGGATACCTGTCCAGCCACTTCCCGACGGTCTCAAGGTCTTCAGGATTATTACCGAAATGGGCACAGATGAACGTGGTCTTTGGATGTCTGGCGATAGCGCGGTTACGTTGCTTAAGAATTTCATCACGGGAGGGGAACTGGTCTCCGTAAAACAACCAGCTCGGATGATCGCCGAGTTCATGCCAGCGTTCGTTAAAACGGTCCAGCGGCGTGAAAAAAGCGGCTGGGTCGGCAACGTGAATCACCACGGGTCGATTATATTGGGCGCACGTTCGCCAGACAGGGTCCAGCTTGGGATCGTCAACGGGCATGAGCTTGCCATTTTTATACCGATACGACAGGCCGAGTGACTTATGGAATTTCAGCCCTTTAGCACCGGCCTTGAAGCTCTCCTCAAGTCGCCTTGCCTCACGCTTTCCCCAGTTCTTATCGTCAATTCCATCGAAATTCAGCAGCGCAAATGTCAGGAAACGGTCCGGATATGTCTCATCTAGGGCCGACAGCGTCTCCTTCAATTTTTCGCCCCATCCACCATCTAGGTTAACAACCGTGCGAACACCGGCGGCATCCAACTCAGCAAGATAGCCTTTGACGCGGTCGGGCGTTAGACGGTCTTTACCCCCGCCCAAATGATTGTGAACGTCGATTACCGGGTACGCAGGCTTGTTGACCACACTCTCTTTTGTCTTGAGCATTGAGCGGGGCTCCCAGTCACCGAGCTTGAGTTCGCGAATGTCACCGGACTGCCCGGCAAATACTAATGAACAAAAACCGGCCGTCACGGCCAAAACTAATCCCACATATACGCGCGTCTTCATGATGATTCCTCCAAATTATCTCATTTTGCGGATACGAACCTCAATATCCTGCGAATCTTTCAGCAAATTAACAAGCATACTTGTATCAGTCTGTCCGAAGTGATAGGGGTACAGAATTTTAGGCTTTAAGGTCTTTGCCGCTTTGGCCGCCATCTCCGGAGTCATTGTATAGGGCAGGTTCATCGGCAAAAATGCAATATCGATATCCTTGAGCCTTTTCATCTCCGGTATGTCCTCCGTATCACCCGCTACATATACCCTCTTATCACTAAAAGTAATCACATAGCCGTTACCCTCGCCCTTAGGATGAAAGGCCACTCCGTTGGAACGCTTATGCACAATATTATACGCAGGTACCGCCTCGATTTTCAGCCCCTGAATATTTCGCTCATCTCCGTTCTGCATAACAATACAACCTGTCACTCTTTCTGCGCAGATTTTGGTTAATACAATTTTTGTCCCTTCTTTGCGGATAATATTAATTGCTTTAGGATCAAGATGGTCACCATGTCCGTGCGTGATTAAAATAAGGTCCGCCTTGGGAAACTTCGCATAGTCAGCCTCTCTGCTCACAGGGTCCACATGAATAAACTTGCCATTAAACTCAAACATCAATGTTCCATGACCAATGAAAATAATCTTCAACTCACCTGCACTTGTCTCGATAATATCTTGTTCGAATCCCATATATGTCACGGCCTGTTTCTGCCCGACACCTGAGACTCGCATGCGAGCCGAATAAAGCGAAGTCCGAGCTGTGATAAAGAGCGTCTTTTTATCCTCTCCACCGAAACAGACATTGGCCGGCCTTTCCGGGACTGCTATCACTTCGACTTTCTCACCATTTGTATTGTAAACCGCAACTCCGCTCGTCGTCAGGTAAACATTGCCCTGATTATCTATAGTCATCCCGTCCGAACCTTCCGGAGCAAAAAGCTTCTTATTCGACAAAGTTCCATTTTGATTGACAGTGTATCTAAAAGTCTTGCCACCGCCGTTATCCGTAACATAAAGAATCTTACCGTCAGGAGTGCCTATCAATCCATTCGGCCTGACCATATCGTCAATCACCCGCTTGATTTCTTTACGGTCGGGTACAAGATAATAGACGTGTTCACCATCCTGCTGCATATCATTTCTGCGCCCGTAACGAGGATCTGTGAAATAAATTCCTCCTTTAGGGTCAATCCACAGGTCGTTGAGACTGTTGAACTTTTTGCCCTGATACTCCCTGGCCAGAACTTCAACTTCGCCCTGCTTACTTATGGACACTAATCTCCGCCCGCCTCCTTCACACGCCAGCAGATTGCCGCTCTTATCGAAGAACAGGCCGTTGGCTCCGCCGGAATTTTCACGAAAAATCGTCAGTTTGCCATCCAGCGACCACTTGTGAATACGGTTGTTGGGAATGTCTGTGAAGAAGATATTCCCGGCGGCATCGGAGGCCGGCCCTTCTGTAAAACTAAAACCGCCGGCAAGTTTTATTACCTGTGCCGCAGGGGCCACTACACT
>JAVVFI010000122.1:0-12724 GCA_032250555.1 Sedimentisphaerales bacterium | reverse complement strand
GAAAATAGCTTCGAGCCCACTGCACTTTCTTTTCGTCGGCGCAACGTCTTTTTGCAAAAAATGATCATAACTTTTTCTTTGTACTGCTACCAGGTCCGGAATCTCAACGGCATCTTGTACTCTTCCAAAATTACGAACACCATGTTCAGTACCTATTTCACGCATTACCTTTTCTCCAGCATTAAACACCCAAATCGCCTTCTAACTACAATCCTCTGTGCCACCCCTGCTTCCTTACCAAAAGGGCTGGACAAGCTACAATCAGTTTAAGCCAACTCAACTACGGCCCCGACTGCTTCAAGCTGCTTTTGTGTAGCTTCGGCATCATCTTTACTAAGGCCCTCTTTCACCGGCTTGGGAACATTGTCAACAAGCTCTTTGGCCTCTTTCAATCCTAATCCCGTTATAGCTCTAACCTCTTTGATAACTTGGATCTTTTTGTCGCCGAATTCTTTGAGGATTACATCAAAACTTGATTTTTCTTCCTTCTCTTCGGCCGGGCCCTGTGCCGCAGGACCTGCCATCATAACGGCTCCGCCTGCTGCCGGCTCGATGCCGTATTCTTCCTTAAGATAATCACCCAGTTCTTTGGCTTGCATTAATGTAAGACCTACTATCTCGTCTCCAAGCTTTTTAACCTTAGCACTTACCTTGCCTGTCTTTTCTGCCTTGGCCTCTTTAGTTTCCTTGGCTTCTGTTGTTTTCTTAGCTTCTTCTGCCATTTCTATTAACTCCCGTTATATAGTGCCTCGTGGTAGCCGAAACTCCGTCGTCTCGTTTAACCCCATTATTAAAACAGGGACAGCCACGCAGGCTGTTCAAAATTTCTTATTTCTTTTATGCTGCTTGTTTTTCGTCCTTCTCAATAATAGTCTCGATACAACCCGCGATATTCCCCGCAGGAGCACCAATTGCCGATACCAAATTACCGGCTGGAGACTGTATTAAACTGGCAATCCTGCCCAGCATCTCTGCCCGCGTCGGCATCTTCGAAAGTCCGGACGCCTCTTTTGCGTCCAAAGCCGTCCCGTCAAGAAATGCTCCTTTAATCTCAATAACTGGAACCTTCTTCACCCAATCAGTCATCGCTTTTGCAACGTCAACAATACTGTCACCGCCATAAACGATGGCACAGGGACCGCTAAACAACGCCGATGCCGCATCCATTTGCTGGTCGCGCAACGCTTGTTTGAACAGCAGATTCCTGACCACTGATAAGCGGATGTCTTTTTCTTTAAGATCACCTCGCATTATATTATTGTCAACACCCTTAATTCCTTTGGTGCATACAACCAGAAAATCTTTGATGTCGTTGCTGACGATTTTCTTTTCCAGTTCAGACTTTAGTAACTCTTTTACGTACTTGCTCATTTTTCGTATCTCTTATGGAGTATTATGTTGTTAAATATCGATTGTTATACCGGGGCTCATTGTCGCAGATATACTGATTTTTTTAATATAAGTCCCCTTTGATGCGGTTGGTTTTACCTTTTTTATATGCGAGATAAACGCCTCGACATTATCCACCAGTTTTTCTTTCTCAAAGCTTTGCTTGCCCACCACAACATGAATATTACCTCCTGCATCGTTTCTAAATTCAACTTTGCCTGCAGCAAACTCAGCCACAGCTTTGGCAACTTCGCCGGTTACTGTGCCGTTTTTGGGCGAAGGCATCTTTCCCTGAGGTCCAAGAACCCTTCCAAGCTTACCTACCTTGCCCATCACCCTCGGGGATGCTATAGCCACATCGAAATCCAGCCAGCCGTCCGTAATTTTCTTTACCAGCTCATCACAGCCTGCCTCAATAGCACCGGCACCCTTGGCAGCCTCAGCATCGGAGTCCTCGCAGAAAGCAATCACTTTCTTCTGCTTACCAATCCCGTGAGGTAAAGATATTGAGCCCCTAACCAACTGGTCGGCCTGTTTAGGATCAATACCTAAATGTACCACACATTCGATGCTCTGGTCGAACTTCACCGACTGGAACGACTTGATTTTTTCAATCGCATCAGCCAGGCTAAAATTTCCTTTGCCTAACTGTTCCGATTCTTTCTTGTATCTTTTTGTTTTAACTCGCATTATTCATCTCGTTTATATACCGATTATCACTAATCAATTACATCGACACCCATACTCCGGGCCGTACCTCTGATAATTTTCTCCGCCTGATCAAGATCGTATGCGTTCAAATCCTTGAACTTCGTTTCTGCAATTTTCCGAATCTGCTCGGCGCTGACTGTCCCAACCTTCTCTTTATTAGGAACGCCGCTGCCTTTCGCAATTTCGGCCGCTTGTTTCAGCAGAACCGCCGCAGGAGGACTTTTAACCTCGAATGTGAAACTTTTGTCCTTAAAAACTGTTATCACTACCGGCACTGTCGTCCCGTTAAGATCTCTTGTTCGCTCATTGAATTGCGAAACAAATTGACCTATGTTAACGCCATTCTGTCCCAAGGCAGGTCCTATCGGCGGCGCTGGTGTCGCCTTGCCGCCCGGCGCCTGCAATTTAATCTTTGCTACTACCTCTTTGGCCATTCTTCACCTTTAATTGTTTCTGCACAGCCTGATAAGCTCTGCACCTGATGTCTATTCAATTACAGTTTTTCTATCTGCCAATACTCAATATCCAGCGGTGTGCTTCTACCGAATATCGTCACAATAACCTTTACAATACCACGCTCTGAATCGATAGAATCGACAGTGCCTTCGAAGTTTTCAAAAGCACCTTCCCGAATCTTAATCTGATCACCTTTTGCAAACTCAACTTTGATGCTCGGTGCTTCCTCGGGCTTTTCAGCCTCTAAAAGCATTTTTGCCACATCTGTATCACGCATCGGGCTTGGAATTCCTTCCGAGCCAATAAAATCTCCAACGCTGGTCGTACCTTTAATCATAAACCAGGCCTTCTCCGGAACACGTCCATCCTCAGTCGATTCCATCTCCATAAAAACATAGCCCGGATACAGTTTTCGCTTATGGACTGTCTGCTTGTTGCCGCGGATACGCTTGATCCGCTCCACAGGAACTTCTATCCTGCCGATAATGTCGTTCAGGCCTTCTCTTTCAACCTTCCGTACAAGAGCGTCTTTGACCTGCACTTCTTTATTTGCCGCAACTCGTAAAACATACCACTGCATAATTAGTACCCTGCCTAATATCCCCTTTGAGATACAATTATTTAGACCAAGAGCCAAGTAAAGAACGTTCGGAATGTAAGGTCCGTCGCTCCGAGAAGAACCGCCATTATAACAACAACTATGATAACGATAAGCGTCGAAACAGCTATTTCCTTTCTGCTTGACCAGCTAACCTTCTTCATTTCGCTCTCAGCAGCAATCATAAAATCTGCAATTGATGGTTTATTCATCAGCCAGGAAATAAAAAGGGCCAAAACAACAAATAAGCCGGCCGGAACCATAGTTTCAACCCACAATCCAAGATCAGTCGCCTGCAGCCTTTTATAAAGCTGCAAACAGCCCAAGCCGGCTATTATTGCGCCGGCAAAAGCACTGCAAAGCCTGGTATATTTGCCCTGACCGCGCTTATAAATTGTAAATATCATATTCGACCTCATATCAACAGGATTTCAGCAGGTTCACTCGCGTCGTAATTCACCGAAAACCTTGTGTTTCAAAACAGGCCAGGAGGGAATCGAACCCCCAACCTTCGGTTTTGGAGACCGACGCTCTGCCAATTGAGCTACTGGCCTATTTAATTGATTATTGATTATTGAGCAACTCTCTTCTATTATTTGAAATCTTTCTGAAACGCCGAAATACATCTTTCAATAACCAATTACTTGCGCCGTATCTTATGGGCAGTATGCTTTCGTTCGTTCTTGCAGTATTTCTTCAAACTCAATTTCGGCGTACCCTCTGCGACACTAACGTTAGTACGATAGTTTCTCTCTTTACACTGACTGCATTCAAGCCAGACATTTTCTCTTTTACTCTTCTTTTTAGCCATAAGATTTATCCCCACCAGACAGGCCTACTTAAGTAGGAATCATCTGATTATCAGACAGATGCCCGCCCGGATATACTTTACCGGTCCAAGCGCCCTGGTTTTCGGCGCCAACCGTTCCCAGAGAAACCACCCAGAGATATTTTATTTGAGAATTTTTACTACCACACCGGCACCAACTGTCCGGCCTCCTTCACGAATGGCAAAACGAAGGCCTTCCTCCATAGCAATTGGCGAAATAATCTCCACTTCCATAGCTATGTTGTCTCCCGGCATACACATCTCTGCACTTTTGCCTTCTCGGCTCATCAACCCAAGAACCGTGCCGGTAACATCGGTTGTTCTGAAATAAAATTGTGGTTTGTAATTCGCGAAGAACGGTGTATGACGGCCACCCTCTTCTTTAGATAAAACATAAACTTCAGCTTGAAACTTGGTATGCGGAGTAATACTCTTAGGTGCCGCAACAACCTGCCCACGTTCCAACTCCTTCTTTTCAACGCCTCGTAAAAGTAGCCCCACGTTATCACCCGCCTGGCCGTCGTTGAGGGTCTTGTTGAACATTTCAACACCTGTAACTACCGTCTTACGCACTTCCTTTGCCAATCCGATGATTTCAACCTCTTCGCCGGTATGGACTTTACCACGCTCAATTCTGCCTGTGCCGACCGTACCGCGACCTTTAATGCTGAAAACGTCTTCGACAGGCATAAGAAAAGGCTTGTCAATATCACGTTCCGGATTTGGGAAATAATCGTCAACCGCAGCCATCAGCTCATCGATGCACTTACAGGCCTCGTCATCCTTGCCTTCGCATTCCATCGCTGCTAAAGCTGAGCCCATAATGATAGGAATATCATCACCGGGGAATTCATATTTATTCAGCAGGTCCCTTATCTCCAGTTCGACCAACTCTATAAGCTCAGGGTCATCAACCTGGTCCACTTTATTAAGGAACACTACAATTCTGGGCACATTAACCTGACGGGCAAGCAGAATATGCTCACGAGTCTGGGGCATCGGGCCGTCACTGGCGGCAACCACCAGTATAGCACCGTCCATTTGGGCTGCGCCGGTAATCATGTTCTTGATATAGTCGGCATGCCCGGGACAGTCAACGTGAGCATAATGGCGATTTTCCGTCTCATACTCCACGTGTGCAGTATTGATTGTAACGCCGCGCTCTCTTTCTTCCGGTGCGTTGTCAATATCTTCAAACTTCTTGATATTACCGCTACCGGATTTTACTGCCAGCCGCATTGTGATTGCAGCAGTCAACGTCGTCTTGCCGTGATCAATATGGCCGATTGTTCCAATATTGATATGTGGTTTTGTCCGTTCGAATACAGCCTTAGCCATCTTAAAATAAACCTCCAATGTACAGGGTTAGTATTTATTTTTCCCTATCTGGTTTTCCACTAACTATTTTCCATACTTTATTATAATCAATTCACAGCCGGGTTTTCAGCCGCCCCAGCTTGACCAGCTTGCATTTAGCTGCTGATGGGGCTTGAACCCATGACCTCGTCCTTACCAAGGACGCGCTCTACCACTGAGCTACAGCAGCAATATTCAATTCACCGGTTTCTCTCCCGGCGAATTAAATAATAAACTAATCTATTTACCCGGCTCAAAGCCGAAAAATACAAACAATATCCCTTTGTTCCTGTCGTATTTACATATACTGATAGCGCAGGAATCCATTCCTATACAAATAGTATGTTAATGTAAACTACGTAACTTATCGAAATGAAGGCAGAACTGCAAACATAAAAAATGAAAAAAAATAAAAAAAATAAAAAAATTTTCATTTTTTCTAAATATTCACCTCGAAACCCCATTGCTGCACATCACAAACTCAAAATGTTTCACATATAAATAAAATGATAATTTCTTACAGGAAGTGCTGACGATATCCATTAACTTACAGCAAATCCCAGGATACCAGCCCCCCTGTTATCATAAACAACAGTATTTAGCTGATTTAATATGGCACAGATGTAGGTTGTAGCAAATCGCGACGGGAAAAAAGTCTGCTATATTGCAACCCCGGAGGGGCCAAAACAGCGCCAAGTACAAACAGGTTCGTTTAACGACACCTATGTACATATTATCAGCGGCCTGGAAGCCGGAGAGCAAGTGCTGTTAATTCCCCCGAAATTGATTGAATCGGAATAAAAACCGAATGGTTATTATGCCTTTTTAGGCGCAGTTGCTTCTTTCGGCTTTTCCGCCTCTTCACTTTTACTAAGACGGTCTGTCCAACCTTTCAGCCACTTTTGCCAATTTGGCCGGGCCTCGGATAGCTTCAATTCGCTCAGAGCCTTGATGACTACATTGGGATCTGCACCGGTTGGTTTGCTCAAATAATCATCAATTGACTTTAGAACGGCATTGCCGGAACTCAAATCTCCCTTTGCCAAACATTCTCTCACCACCTCAGCCGCAAGCCCTTCTTTAGAGCCTCTCAGGTAGGCATCCAATATTTTCGGCAGTATTATCTCTTTTTCCTTGGCGGTTGGAGCTGATTTATAAAGCATATCGAAATACTCAGCAGCCCGTTCAAACTGGTCTGTTTTATCATAAAGCTCAGCCAGTTTATTTCGAATAGATTCGAGTAGTTTTGTATCACCCGCAGCCTTTGCCTCTGCTTTCTTAAGAAAAGCAATTTTCTGATCATCTGGCAACTTGGTTTTACTTTCCTGCGAAGTCAATTTGTCCATCCACTCTTTGAGAGTAGCCAAATCTGAACCGTCGAATATCTTAAGCATCGCCAGCCAGGCCGGTCCACTTTCGGAGTTGGAACCTATTTTTTCCACCAGCCACGCTAAGTCTTCTTTACCGCCGACGTCTCCGGCAACGTCTATCACTTTTTTCCTCAGTATCTCGCTGGAATCATCGACATATTTCCTCAATCTTTTAAGAGCAGCCGCTTTATCGATATTGATAAGGCCATCAACCGCCGTTTCACGGACAAAATCTGTTTTGTCGCTCAGAGCTTCAATAAATAAAGGTTCAAAAAGTTTAGCGGCCATGATTCTGCCGGTACTGTCCTGCTTAACGGTACCGTCCTGCTTACATAAGCTCGCCATGGCAAGGAGCAGCTCTCCACGTAACGCACTATCGGGCTTTTCTTTTTGTTGGTTATATCTTTCAACAAATAAAACAAGATATCCATCAAACTCTTCCTGCTTTAAACCGTTCGGTTCAAGCAGCTTTCGCAAAACTACCGCGCCCTTGCGAGCTTTCTCTATATCCTCTTCAGCAAGGTATTTCGTCGCCATTTCTAGCGCCTGTTTTCTTACTTCGGGTGTAATCTTGACAGGAGTCACCAAAAGAGCTTTGGAACAAGCTTCCCCGAGGGCATCCAATAATGCTATTTTGACCTGGTCATCGGACTCGGATTCAAGCTGAGCCAATAGCGGTTGTGCGGAATTCATTCTTCCTAAGACTGACAAACCGGCGGTCTTGAGCCGAACGTCTTTGTCCGGATCCGAAATCAATTTTAACAAAATCGGTTCCAGCTCCTCCGGTAATTTCTGCTTCCCGGAAGCAAATTGCCATTTATATACTTTATCCAGTGCCAACAATTTAACTCTGGCTTCTGAACCGGCCAAATGCTTCTTTAAAAAATTACCTCTGGTCACTTCATCACTGAGGCCGTCGTATTCCCTGTCCAAGGCTGATAAGTATTTATCCTGCCATTCTTTCACTTCTTTTCTTAAATTACTCAACTGAGTTTCTTGCCGAATAAGCCAGGCTCGCACGAATTCATCTTTACCCTTATCCTGAAGGTCTCTGATATTTTGCTCGCGTATCCAGTAGTTTTCACCAACTGGAATACCCAGAGATTGCAATGCTTTTTCCGCCTCGGCAGATACCTGCTTGTTTAAGTCGTCAACTAACCTTATCAGGCTGATAGTCGCTCCCATATCCGGCCGAAGTTTCAGGGCATTGATGGCATTTATTCTCATGTTGACTGGCTTCGAACCATCTCTTGTTATACTTTCGAGAGATTCTCCAATTTTGTCGTACCCAAAAATAAGCATTGCCTCTGCAGCCAACTGGGACTCTTCCGGAATCTCAGTTGAAAGGACGCCAAGCAGCGGCTGAATAAAATCGTCCTTATTCTTTATTTCCTCCTTTGATAATCTCGCCTTAATAAATGCCTTGCAGACAGCAATACGAGCAGAACTGTTTTGGATATCCTTCAGTGTATCAAGAAGAATTTTCCTGGCAGTGGGGTCACTGTGAAACAGCATTACAGTCGCGGCATCTATGGATCCTTTATCCAGCGCCTCTTTGTTCACTTTCCACTGGGGGGCAAGTTCTTTTGTTGCAGTGGTACCATTAGCGCCGGCAACCGGAGCATCCTTACCAATGCTGGCCTGCTGGCATCCTATAGCCAATATCAATATTATCAGATATAACCTCTTCGCGCTCATGCGGATGACCTTGAGGAATCCACTACCCATCAACTTAACTATCATATAATAACCTGCACATTACATCCGAGTCAAATAGTAATTCATAATTCAATAATAAATTATGGTCTCGGGTGAAATTTTCTGTGAATTTTTCTTAATCTTTCATGATCAACGTGTGTATAAATCTGAGTAGTAGCTATATCAACATGTCCGAGCATCTCCTGTATGCTTCGCAAATCGGCGCCACCAGCCAGCATATGTGTTGCGAAGCAATGTCGCAAAGTATGTACTGTTAAATTTCGAGGCATCCCTGCACGAACCGCATATTTTTTAACCAATCTCCAAATCTCAATACGACTCATCTGCCTGCCTGTTCGAGAAAGCAGGAGATAATCACCACTGATAGGCTTGACCAAACTCGGACGAAGCATGGTCAGATATTCATTCGTTGCAGCGATGGCTGCTTTACCAATTGGAACCACACGTTCTCTATTGCCTTTACCAAGACAGCGAAGGTACCCTATATTAAAGTTAAAGTCTGATATCTTCAGCCCCGCTATCTCGCTTGCACGAACCCCGGTAGCATAGAGCAGCTCAAGCATGGCCTTATCACGAAAGTAAAAAGGCTCTTCCGGGCATGGCGTATTCAAAAGTTCGATAACCTGCCGTTTGCTGCAAATACTCGGCAGCCTCTGCCATACCTTCGGGCTTTCAAGGATTGATGTCAGATCATCTTCGACAAGACCGGTCAGCTTACCGAACCGCAGTAACATTCTGATAGCAACCAGAGAACGCTTAATAGTGCTCTCACTTTTCTGTTCCCTGCTGAGTTTTCTCTGATAATTTTGGATCAAGGCTGGCTCTAACCTTCTTATATCGCTGACACTATTGGACTTACAGTATTCCAGAAAGCTTTTCAGGTCACGGCCGTAACCTAAAACCGTATTCTTGGAAAGGCCGGCTTCAACAGTCAGATAACTGAGAAAGTTTTTAACATCCTTGTGCAAAGGGAATGCCTTGCTATCCGCCAACGTCAGGTCCTGTTCACAAGCCGGAATTACAGGCTCGAATTTTGAATCTCGAATCTCAAATTTCCTCACAGCTTGTCTTTGCATTTAATAGTCTATCTCCCTGTTTGATGCTCGCACCTTATATCAAAGGACTTGAACATCAATTAAACATTTGATAACCGCGATTTTCGGCGAAATAAGGATAGTTCGCAAACCACCTTAATATCATCGGCATTAAAACAAGACGACCTTTAGAGGCAAAGCCACAAGCAAACAGCCCGGAAAAGCAAATACGCCGTACCATATCTGAAAAATGGCAAATCAAATGCTCTTTGACTTGAATGAGTTCCGCTTTTTTGGTAAAATCTTAAATATATAAGGAATTTGCTGGAGGGCTATTAATATGAAAATGCCAGCTTCTATTTTATACATTATATTTACATTAGTTAACCTCACGTCCGCTAATGCCGCCGAACCAAATCAATTACCCGTGAAAATCAGCTCAATTAGTCATGGATTTGCATCAACCGCAATACCCACGGAAGATATTCAGCCTTTGAGCAACGGGCTTATCGATCCACCCTCCGCCTATTTCGATGACTGCGGTGTACTCGTACAGGCAGTCGAATGTGTACTTTTTCAACCTGATACGGGCGGTTTGTATCTATTGAACAACCTCAGCAAGTTCAAGGCCGGCGATCATGTCCGTGTTCGTGGTATTCTTAATCCTTCCTGTGCTTCAATCTGCATGCAGGGAAACGGATGCATTGAATACAATACCATCTCGGCTTGCCTCCGGGGTGACCTTGATAGCGATAACAATATTGATATCGATGATTTTGCCATACTACTGTCCCATTGGCTTGAAACCGGCTGCGCCGAACCGGACTTCTGCGATGGTGCCGACCTGAACAGAGACGGCATCGTGGATATAAACGACTTTATCCTGTTCGCAGATAGCTGGCCCCAATCCCCCGTCCAGGAGCCCAACAAACCGGGGTTAAACAAATACTACACTCCATTTGAAAATACTATAGAACCTAATGCACCCGGCTACGCCCTCCCGCTCGACCTGGCAACCATCGGAAACTACGCCGCTATGGATTCCAGGTTTAGCTTAAAAAACACCGTACCGCTGCTCGAACAAAATGGTTTCGCAATCATCGAGCATGACTTCGGCTTTTTCGATTCAAACCGCGATGACATTGTAAAACCGTATGAATATCTGCGAGACAGGCTGGTGCCTTTGTTCATTACAGCCGATACGTTGCTGCATCTTTACCACATCCAGTTCGATGAAACGTTAAAGGAAATAGAAGAACGCGAGTTTTGCAAAGATATAAATGACCTGACAACTGCCCTGCTGGAAGATGCGCTGAGCCTCCACGAACAATATACAGGCAATCTCAAAGAAGCCGCAAAACGCAACATAGCTTATCTTGCTGTGGCAAAAAAACTCATCGACCCGAATGCCCAGGTACCGCAACTGGTAACCGGCCTTGTCGCAGGCGAATTAACTAAGATCGACGCCCACATGGGTTTCACCGAAAGCGACATCTTTATATATAAGGAAGACTATTCACAATACGTTCCGCGAGGCCATTACACTCGAAGCGAGCAGCTTAAACGCTATTTCAGAACGTTGATGTGGTATGGACGAATGTCATTCCTTTTAAAAGGCGCCGAAAATTGGGGCCCGCTCGGCGAAGCTCTTATCAGCATTGAAGACGCTAAGATTCAGACCCTTCAGGCCGTACTGCTGGCAAAAGCAATCGAGAATATCCAGGTTGGCCAGCGCACCGGCCTCGAAGTCTGGGACAGATTATACACAGTAACAGCCTTTTACGTTGGTCTTGCGGATGACCTTACACCGTATGAGTATCTCGATACCTTGGACAAGATATTTGGCAGCGACTTAGAAGCCGCCATTCTGGAAAACGAAAACAATTTCTTTCATCTAAAAACCGAACTGACCCTGCTCCGCTCACCAGAGATATACGGCGGCATCGGCGATATATGGGTAAATCCCCCCATTACACCAGATGCCCTCGATGAGGTTCTGGATAAGACCAAAGGTATGCGTTTTATGGGCCAGCGATTCATACCGGATTCCTATATGTTCCAGCACCTTGTCTTCCCATCAGTGCTCGAATATACAGGCAATACCGAAACCAAACCTTTCACCTATGGAACACTGGGCGACCGAAGCTATCCGCGCGGGCTCGATGTTATGGCAATCTTAGGTTCGGAACGCGCCAAAACAATTCTCATTGAAGATGGCGACACAGATTACATAGACTACGAATTGCGATTCAACGAGCTTAAAGACCAGTTCAATGCCTTTGACCTTACCGATTGGAACCGCAACCTGTACTGGAATTGGCTGTACTCACTCCAGGCATTGATAGAGGGCTTCGGCGAAGGATACCCGAACTTCATGCGGACACAGGCATGGCAGGAAAAAGAGCTTAATGCAGCACTTGCATCCTGGACCGAACTTAGGCACGATACCATCCTCTATGCCAAGCAGAGCTACACACCAGGAAGAACCAGCATCCCACCTGTTGTTACTGGATATGTCGAACCTGTGCCGGAACTCTACGGCAGACTGCTGGCACTCACTCAGATGACAAGGCTGGGCCTCACCGACCACGATGTACTCTCAACTCTGGCAACTGAAAGGTTGATAAACCTCGAAACCATCCTCAACAGATTAATAGAAATCGCAAATAAAGAACTCACGAATCAGCCTCTCTCTGAGGACGACTATGAATATATTAAAAGCTTTGCTCAAATCCTCGAAGGCGCCATACTCGGAGTCGAGGAAAAAGGCCTCAAGACAACCCTCATAGCCGATGTCCACACCTATTCCTTCGAATCTCTGGTAGTCGAGGAAGCCGTAGGAAAAGTTGACCTGATTATCGTGGCCTGCCCGTCTCCAGACGGCTCGATTTTCCTGGCCGCAGGCCCCGTCCTCTCATATTATGAATTCAAGCACCCAATAGATGATCGACTCACCGATGAGGCATGGCGCAAGCTGCTCGACTCACCCGACAAACCCGAAAGACCAAAATGGTTCCAACCGCTCATGAACTAATTCGTCCAACCAAACGTTAAGGAAACAATATGAACAAGACTAAACTTACTCGACGCAAATTTATACAATATACAGCCGGGACCACTCTGGCGATGGCAGGCTTCCCACACATAACCGCCGGAAATGCATCATCGAAATTACCCCCCGTCCGGGCGATAACCCGCGGACCGAAGTTCCACTGGTTCAGCTACTACGACAAGCTGCAGTTCGATCCATCCGGCCGGTATG
>JAVVFI010000121.1:0-12817 GCA_032250555.1 Sedimentisphaerales bacterium | reverse complement strand
GGTCACTATGGAACTACCAGACAGCAGTTTTAATACATATTTACTTGAAGGTGTTGTTCGGTCACCTTCGATTGTCTTTTTCAAGAAAGAAGATAAAGATACACCGTTTATCGAGCCGGTAACAAACTATTATGTTCACAATACCAGAAAATTCACAACTACTATAGGAAAAGAGGAATTATCAAAGCATTTTTTTATTAAAGGGAGCTTCTTTTGTCAGCAGAATGGTTTTACCAGTTCCTGTGCTCACGCAGCATTGCGGATGGCAATTAACAGTTCACCGTTGTTAGGTGCGCCCAAATTGACTAATAAGCGCATAAACGATATACTTAAAGAAAAGCTTGATATTGGCCTTAAAGAGCAAAGCGGATTAAGTCTTGAGCAAATTCAAAAGGTTGTTAAAGAACTTGGATATGGATTTCATAGTGCTAACTTTCTTGAGAATACTCAAGTCGAATATGACCACTTCATTTATCCTTCTTTGGAATCATGCTTTCCTCAAATTTTAGGAATTCAAGGGTGGAACCCGAAGACGGGACAGCATACGGCTCACGTTGTTACAGTTTTAGGGCATACTATCAATTCAGATCGTTGGACGCCTGAGGCACGTTGTGGGTATGGAAATTATCCGATTCAGCCTTATATTTCAAGCGCATCATGGTGTGATCATTTAATAATCAACGATGATAATTATGGTATGTATGTAACGCTGCCATGTGAGATGTTACGTAACTTCATTGTTCCAACAAAAAATCCAAATCTTCATGCGACAATGGCTGTATCGATTTTACCAAAGGAGATTACATTACATGGCTATGAAGTTGAGCAAAGAGCAATGGTGGTTGCAGATAAATTAATTCATAAAGTGGAACTAGATCCTCCTAACGTTTGGCATGATCGAATGAAAAACAAAGATTTAGTTTCACGAACACTTTTACAAACAAAAGAGCAATATCTTAAATTTATTCAACAAAACAACAATGGTACTACAGATAAACAGATGGAATATTTCAAAGATCTACCAAGATTTATTTGGGTTACGGAAGTAAGCATTCCTAATATTTATGGGGGCAATAAACATAAATTAGGAGATGTAGTTACTCAAGCGAATGCAACAAAAGATCAGCACAAAGAAGGTAAAAGTTTCGTCTTGGCTTGGTTTCCTGGCTTTATAAAATTAGGGATTACATCACAACTTGATATTTGGAGTATAGATACACATATACCTTTGATTCGAAACACGACTCATTCATTTCTTGAATGGTAGCAGAATAATCCAAGATCTCATTTAGATTGTACGCGGGCAGGGTAAATGAAAGTGTAGGAATCCAATCCCTAACAGAAAAGCAAGTGAGCTAACATCGAAGGTAAACTCAAAGCATATACATGCAACCACACAGGATTGCCCCCACAGTGCACCAAGACAGCGAGATAGATACGTGGTAAGGGCGGTTCGTGAACCATCCCTACAATGAAAACGGGCGACATCGGGGGATTGCCCATAGGGTAAAAAGTCTTTTTTTCCTGTAACAGTTCTATTGTTTGAGCGTTCTGTATAATAGACTGTATAAAATTAATGCTACAGGAGAAATTTGATGCCGGAAGGGCACGATACAACTACTGCAAGCGATGAACAAATCATCAGAGCCGTCTCTTTTGAAGAGACGGTCTTTTATATTTATTAATCAGGCTTTTTGGGTTTGCGCATTGCTCTTTTGGCGAGTTTGTACACCCAGTCCTCGAAATACAAAGGATAGAGATTCATTTTTTCGCTTGCTAATCTGATTCCTCTTCGAGAAAACAAGGCTTTGAGCTGTTCTTCCTGGTCTGGAAATTGTTTTATAATTCTTTTTTTGTATAACCTTTTGAGCTTCCTTTGCCTTCTTTTGACGACTTCCTCAGGCTTATCAATAGCCCTGAAATAATGCCTGACCTTGTCGATGTTCATATCTTCTTTTTTGAAAAACGATTCGAGCCTTTTGGGGATTTTATCCGGAAGGACGAATTCCTCATCGACACCGGCAAGCTCAATTTCACCATGCTCGTAATGAATGAAGGGGTCATAGAAAAACAAGGCCGGATGAAAATCGACCCTGTGAGTGGCAAGGTGAGAAATAAAGACGTCCATTGTTTTTCCATCCTGAAACAAATCAATGGGGCCATCGCCTATTAATATTGTGTAGCATATTTTATTCAGGTCTCTGCGGTTATAGCCAACTACTTTATTATAAGCCCTTTGCAGCTTGGGCAAGGTTGCCCTGCGCACATCGATGATAAGCAGTCTCGACAGGGTCGTTTCCCGTGCCATATTTTCAATTTCCTCGACGGCCCGGCGTATTTCCGTCTTTCGGGGCTTAATCAATTGATAAAATTTCATTCTCTTGTCGTTATGCAAGCGTTCGTAAACATCGTTTGCGAGGATGCTGTCAAGAGAGAGGATATGTATGATATTCTTTCTTGAAGGGTGACTTAATCTATCCACTTTGTCATCATTGAGATTGATTCTTTCTATCAATGTTTTGGGCCTCCCAATATCAATCCCTGGTTTCTTTTTCAGAACCTTAGAAAATTACTGCTGCGATACACACCAACATAGAAAACCTTCGCTGTAATATCATACGAAGTTCGAACATTTTATGTTCTTTTCGGCAAGAAAGTCAGTTCTTATTTTACTTTTTTGATAAAGTAAGAAAAATTTCTATCGGCGCAACTGTCACATCGAGAAATAATGGGCACATCAAATTAACGTTCGAATACACGGCGCCCATCCATATAAGTGCTTACTACTTTGGTATTTTTGATGTCATCGGCCGGGCACGTCAGCAAATCGGTGTCCAAAACGATGAAATCAGCCAGCTTGCCTTGTTCAAGTGAGCCGACGAGTTTGTCCTGGAAGAGGGCCTTTGCGCAGTTGATTGTGTAGAAACGAATGGCCTGCCGGCGATCCAGGGCTTCTTCAGGATGCAGCCGGTCTTCGTACCATTTTGCCCGGCGTGTGATGGTGGTCCACATGCCGAGGAAGGGGTCATAGGGATTAATCGAGCGCACGGGGCCGATTTTCTGCATGTGGTCGGAGCCTCCTGCGGCAATACAGCCGGCCTCGAAAAGGCTTCGTAATGGTTGGAAGTATCGAAGGCGGTCATAACCGAAGTGCTTATTCAGAGTTCTCGCGTCCAGGTACAACCATGCCGGCTGGATCAGAGGTATCACGCCCAACGCGGCCGCCTTTTTCACGGATTCGGCGCTCATGAAATTGGAGTGAGTAATACACGGCCGGACATCTCGAATGGGCATTGTCTTGCCAACTTCCTCATAAACATCAAGCAGTGTATGAACGGCTCCATCACCGACGGTGTGGGCGGTGAATTGAAGTTTAGATTCGGTGGCGGTGCGGACCATCGGTAAAAGCCGCTCTTTAGGGATGAACAAGACGCCGCGATATTCTGGGTCGTCAATCGCATAGATTTTACTCACACCCCAGGGCTTTCTCATATATGCACTGCCGGTGAGCATACCGCCGTCGAGGAAGACCTTGACGCCAATAATCCGAATCATCGGGCCGCCATTGTACAGGGGATGCTTAGCAACGTTACGGATGTTCGCTTTCACCTGTTCAATCGGGCCGATGGTATCGACATAATACTGAGCCGATATGCGAACTGACAGCTCTCCGCGGGCAAGCATCTTCTGATAACGTTTAAGATTAGAATCATTCGATGAGCCATCACAAATGCCGGTAATACCGACTTTATTGTAGTCTTTGAATAATTCGAGCAGCCGTTCATAGCGATCAGATTCTTTCGGCTGTGCGCCGGATGCTGAGCTTTTTATGTAGCGGTTGCAACTGCGAAGGATACCTGTAGGCTCACCGGTCTTCGAGTCTTTCTCGATATACCCCGGGCCTCCATCGGTTACTTTGAAATTCCTGTCGATGCCGCTCAGCTTCATCGCCAGACTATTAAGTGACGCATCGGGACCCGTACGAAATACAGCAGGATTCTTCGGGGCGGCCTTGTCGAGTTCTTCCCTGGTAGGATATCGCTGCTCGCGAAGCCGGGTGATAAAGACCTGCTGCAGGACAATCCACTGGCCATCGGCCAGGACGCTTGCCCTCGATTTGATATAGTCCAGAACATCTTCGATAGAATCCATTTGCGGGATGGGATGGTCGAACTCGGTCATACACGCTCCGCACGAATGCACATGTGAATCGATAAATCCCGGCATGACCATCTTACCTTTGAGGTCCACCACTTTCGTGTCATCGCCTTTTAATTGTAAAACTTCCTTATCATCACCGACGCGTAGAATACGATTATCTTTGACGGCCATCGCACGGCAGATGGAAGATTCCGAATCGACCGTGACAACCTTTCCGTTATAGACAATCAAATCAGCCTCTACGGCTAAAACAGAACCGGACATAGAACAGATTAGAAAAAGCGCTGCTACCTGAATTCTCAAATATCTACGAATAAAACGTTTCATAGCTCACCTCCGGATTTGGATACTGTTACATTGCTTGTCCCAGCCGAGCCGGGATGGTTTCTACTAACAATATAAAACATTATTACACACTAAATAGAGCCAAATGTCAAGTTGTGCTTAGCCCGAGACTTATAATCGTTTTTCAGCACTTATCCACCTGTCCTTTGCCAAATTGACCTTTTATTAAGGTACGCAACAAACTTACGAACTATAGTTGAACAAGTCCGTATGCACAACTACCCGAAACGTAATTCGGGTACAAGTTCAGGATAAAATTGATTTTACATAAGAAACAGCTTAAGGTATTATTTATTTCAATCATCCTGTAATTTGGCAAATATTAAAAGGAGCTTTATTACCATGGTTAAATCTTCAGAAATAACGCAAAAAAAGAACAAAGAAAGATATGCACTTGTTGAGTCGCAACCTGACCCGTTTAAAACAATTATCTGGAATGCTATTTATGAAGGTGCGACAGATATCCATCTTAACGGGACCGAAGGGGGAACACTTATCCTATATCGCGTAGATGGAATAATCCATGAAAAACGGCTTCTCTCGGAAACTGAGGGCAGGCAACTAATCAATCAAATAAAAACAGCGGCGAAACTAAACGCTACAAAGTCCTTTATGCCTCAAGAGGGTCAAATAAAATGGCCCGATGATGAGACACTCCGGGACATTCGTGTTACTGTTGTGCCGGCCGGTAAAAATGAAGAGTCGGCCCATATGAGGATATTAAGTTTTCCACAGGACGGTTGGGAAATATCCAAACTGGGACTTTCAAAGAATGACTTAGAGAATATTTCCAGCAGCATCAATTCGATGAACGGCCTTGTTTTAATTGCCGGTGTTACCGGTTCCGGAAAAACTACTTCAATGTATTCATTCGCTTCTTTGGCGGACTTGCGAACTAAAATGGCCTTCTCAATAGAAGATCCGGTCGAATTTAATGTGCCTTATGCACAGCAGCTCGAAGTGGATGAACGGCATGGTCTTACAATGTACCAGGGCCTGCAGACAATTCTGAGGATGGATCCCGATCTTGTTATGGTTGGTGAGATTAGAGACAGGGATTCTGCCATTGTAACTTCAAGAGCGGCTCTCTCCGGAAAGCTGGTTTTGGCCACTATTCATGCGAAAGACGCCGCGGGAACAGTTGATGCGCTGCATTATCTTGGCGTACCATATTATATTATCGGAGGGTCAGTTAAATTAATTGTTTCCCAAAATCTTATGAGAAGATTATGTCCTGCCTGCGCAGAAAAAAGAACGCCATCCAAAGAAGAAAAGGAGCTTTTTTCCGAGGCTAACCTGAAGGCCCCAAAAAAGATTTTAGATGCCAAGGGTTGTAAAGTTTGCAACTTCTACGGCTATCAGGGCCTGTTCGCAATTTTCGAGGTGGCAAAGATTGATCCTGACACCGCTCATTTGATAACAGACGGTGTACACCAACAGCAGCTAAGAGATCATTTAAGGAAAATCGGCATTCAACCGATGCTGGTGGACGGTCTTAAAAAAGTAGCGGAAGGAATAACATCGATAGACGAACTATACAGAGTGTGCGACTTCAAAATAAAAGGGTGAGCTACAATTGGTCCTGACATTTAAATGACCGACTTTAACAGCTTGTGATGTGTACCCGGTTTTCGCACAGTGGTATATGGAAATGCGGGTAGATTATTGCGATATGTTGGATTTATCTATCTTCAGATTTGCCATATCAGTTATCAGGACCGGCGAATCGTAAACCGGAATTGCCTTACAATTCAACTTTCCATCCTGGAGGCGAAAATTCTCTTCAGGTATTGCATAGACGAGACCTTCACGAAGATCCGCATAAACAGGCTCATTCATCAGTACTCTCGAAAAAACAAAGTCAACTTCGGTTTTATTGAGATTGTCCGAAGGATTCTCACCGTCAAGCCAGATGGTTATGATATGAAAACCGGAAGACGTATTCTCATAAGCAAAGACTGAAATGGACTTTTCGGTTCCTGCCTCGTAATTGAATTCCTTTACTCTTCGCAGATTATTATCAAAAATACTGGTGAGATTCTGAACAGCATAATATGCGGGCTTTGCATACTCCACTGTCTGGTCCTGCCGTGACTTGAGCAGACCCTTGGCATTCATCTCGTCGGGATATTTCATGTCCATAATCGAAAAGTAAGATGACTCTATATCCCGCCCAAGGTCACCAAGCAGACGCCTCAATGCCCATTTGGCCTGCGAGGTCTGGGTCCAGTCGTAATTTCTCAACGCTTTGGTATCGCGGCGCATAGATGGGCAGCCGTTCTCTCCCTGACGGATTTTGATACGCGGAGAAAATTCTGCGACCGCCCGGCGCAATTTCTCAACGGCCCCATAGCTCTTGTCCGGATTATGATTGTAAGGATGATATGTGACCTGATCAATCAAATGGAGCTTATCCTGCTGAGCGGCAATAGCGAGGACCTCTGTGACAAACTTCGTATTTACTCCTGCAGTTGACATTGCGAGAATCTTCGCATGTGGTTGAATTCTCCTGATTTGCTCTGCGGTATGAAGCATAAAACGAGCATAAGCCTGCGTAGCGTTGGCTCGGCGCAGATCAGGTTCATTCCAAATCTCCCATTCATCTATTACGTCCATATACCGGCCGACAACAGCTCGAATCCATAGCGTCCAGGCCCGCAGAGAGCTATCGCTTTTCGGAATCTGAGCTCCAAGGCGCACTCCTCCGCCATCCGAGTATAGACTGTTGCCATAACAAAGACACATCCACGGCTCGACTCCCTGATCATTCATATCAAAGATAATCTCGTCGAGCCAGGTGAAATCATATACACCTTTACGCTTCTCTGTCTTGGCCCAGCCGGCTTGAATTCGGGCCTTCTTAACACCAAGTAAGCCCAGATAACTGCTCCAATTCTTATAAATAGTGTAATCACGGTCCATAGTTTCGGCACCGACGGACCAGTTTGATGATTGAATTTCTTTTGCATGACGTGACTTGATTTTGCCGATTTGTTTCCAGTCAATATCTCCGGTGTTTGCCGAGACAAAAGACCCGAAGAGAAGTACAATCACGGTAACAGCCATCTTTTTCATTCTTCAACCTCTATTAACCAGATTCTATGGAAAGCTTTAATATATAAGCTGCTAATTTTTAGCTTTGACACCGGCGATTGCCTCGCCGGTACCAATGAGGAAGATATTGGGCTTCGGCGGAGGTGCCATACCGTCACCGAGGAAAAAGCCCGGATGCGGGGGTTTGTTATAAACTACATTCTGCCAGGCTATAGCCAGCCGGTATTGCGGGTCATGCATTAATGTATAAATGCGGTGCTCGGTCGGGATTGTCGTTGTGTAAAGCCGCAGGGCATTGCCGCCCGGGGCGGTCATTAGCAGTTCCTCTCGCCAGTCGCCGATGAAGTCGCCCATTATGTTGGGGCCGCGTGAACCGCCGCGACTACCGGTATCGAAGAGTCTTTCTTCGGTGCCCGCCTGCCAATTCCACTTGTTGACAGCCGAACGCGAGAGCAGCTCGCGCAGCAGGTCACCGTCCCACCAGATAACGAAGCTGTTCGAGCGAGGATTCGGACCTATTTCGTTACCGTGTGAGTCACGGAGGCCTCCGGGCCCTCCCCATGCTTCATAGCCGAAATACCGCGGGTCAATGTCAGCGGCCATGCCACGTCCGACATCGATACCGGGGCTTTGTGTCCAAATCAGTTCGCCGGTTCGAGCGTCGTGCACTGCGGCGCCGGGTGTCTTGAACCTAACGGTGTCGTTTTCGTTTTCGTGGATCGTGAAGACTTCCAGGCCGGGACGGTCGGGATACATATCGCTGATGTGCATCGAGTCACCGTGCCGCAGTCCCGTCGAATAAAGCCCCTGGCCGTTGTCATCGACAGTCATCGAGTGATATACAATCTCGTCCTTTCCATCTTCGTCCACGTCTGCCACTGAGAGCGAGTGACCACCCATTCCCGAGTAAGGCGAGGCGTCCTTATATGGTGGATAGCTGCTGCCTGAATCGAAGACCCAGCGGCTGGTCAATTGTCCATTGCGCCAGTCCCACGCCGCCATGACAGTACGGCCATAGACACCTCGGCACATTACCACGCTCGGTCGCTGGCCGTCCAGATATGCAACGCATGCCAGAAAACGGTCACAGCGATTTCCGTAGCTATCGTTGCCGCCATTTCCTCCTATACCGCCCCAGCCGTTAATCGGATAGCGGCTGGGTATATAATCAACGGTTTTCAATGCTTTTCCGGTTTGGCCGTCAAATATTGTGAAATACTCCGGGCCGTTGAGAATACGGCCGTGAGTCCGGTCACCTTCTTTGATGGTGCGCCAGTCTTTGTCCTTATCACCGATTATCTTACCAGTCCCGTCCACTGTGCCGTCTGCCGTCTTGCAAGCCATCTCTGCTTTACCGTCGCCGTCCAGGTCATAGACCATGAACTGGGTATAGTGCTCGCCATCGCGGATATTGATTCCAAGATTGATGCGCCACATAAGCGTGCCGTCCAGCTTGTAAGCATCGAAGATTGGTGTCCCAGTGATTCCTGGAAATGAGTTATCCCGAGGGCGTAATGTTTGATGCAGTATGATTTCGTACTCGCCGTCACCGTCCAGGTCGGCAATCGAGGCATCGCCTGGCCGGTATTCGGAGATGGGTTTTATAGGTATTTCGAGATAATTATTTTCCCAGGCGGATGCGGATTTGGACGGTTCCAGCTCCTTTCCATTCAACACCGGCCGCACAAAGTACTTGAGCGGTTGATTAGTATCGGCCCCTCTATCAATATAGTTCGTTGCACCAGCAATTGGTGTTTCATTGACTTTGACCGGCGAGCCGCTTCCGCTGATACGGTAGAGATTGAAAGCGACTGTCTCCGGGTCAGTTCCGAACAATCGCCAGCCGACATATACGCCGCCGTCGGCCTGCTTGACGGCTACAATCCCGCGAGTGAGGTTTTCCATCTGACGCTGCGCCGGGGCAGCCGAGACCAAAGCCAGCAGCAGAATAATACTAATCCGAATACGATAGTGAATCATAATAGCTCCTTTGAAAAACTGCGCTTCACAGCGTTCTTAATCTATAGCAAGACCACCTCCGAAGGCAATGATGCTGTAACAATTACCCTTTACGTTATTTCAACATTCCAGCCCTGAACGTCGAGCTTTATATTTGAAGCATCTTTATTGAACTCAGCATGTATAGTCCTTCTTTCGCCCGGCAGCAGAAAGACGTAATTGTCCTGCCAGAAAACAGGGACAACAAGTTCTCCGGTTTTATTGTCAACAATGTCAAGCGCGACGGCAAAGGCTATACTGCTGCCGATATTCTCCAGCTTGACGATGAGTCCATTATTATCCTTTGGCTTTTCCTTATGGACTTTGACCGTTGTCGGGGAAAGTGAATTCAATAAAGTAAAATCAGCGTACTGTTTACTGGGAGTGTAATATTCCCAGGGATCTACTTTTGCATCATAATCAAGCAAATCCGGTTGGTTGCTGAGCCAGTAGAAATTGGACGCTGTTTGTGTGCCGTCTTTTTCAATAAGCCGTGTATCCAAAAAATATGTCGCAGTGATGTTGGGGAAATCCGGTAATATTAAAATTTCTTTAGGTGACTGCGGCTCAGCGGATACTGTTTGCTTGCCGTGAAATATCTCATTCGAATTCAGGTCGAAGACTCGTATTTCCGCGGTAAGATTCTCAGTGCTGCGCCGAGTGGAATTTACAAGAAACACACTTCGGCTCGAATAATCATACATCAATTGCAGAGGTTCGCACGCCTTCTTCGTTCCGTAAAAGGCACCGTTCGGATTCAGGTACCAGTCATAAAGCTGCCAGTACATCTTCGGCCAGGCGGCATTGAGCATCCATTGCACTACGCCGGTGGCAATTCCCTCGTTAGCTCGAAACGCCTCGAACATGGGACGAATCAATTCATAATTCATTACCTGGGCCTTGCGGTCAAACTGCTCGACGTTATCAACCGGGCCGTAGCGTTTTTCAAGGGCCGTATAAAATCGGTCGAGATGCGAAAATTCATTTAATCCGCAGTGGAAATTCCAGTACTCGTCAATAGGCCAGAGGTGCCCGGCGGGAATCATTTTCTTCAGGCTTTTAAGTACCGGCACCTGAACTCCCGGGCCGGTTTCCGTATTGAAGCCGTAAGCACCTCCCCGCTTTGTATCTTCAAACCAATACACAGGCGGAGTATATGCATAAGGGCCGAGCATTTTAACGCCGGTCCGGCCGCTTACGTCACTTACTACGACCTCGCTTCCAATTATGGCCTGTTCGCTTCCGACGCCCCCGGTCGAGCCCAGGTATGGTCTGGTGGGATCGTATTTTTCAAATGTCGCGATATACCTGCGTTCCAGCTCCGGGTGGGGGATTTTGTCACTGCCTATGGCCCATACGAAAATACTCGGATGATTCCGAAGCCATATAACCTGGTCGTTCCAGCTTTTCGCCATCAGGTCAATATCTTCCGGACTCGTGATGCCGCCGAACCGCTCATCCACAGGTTTTCCAAGATATTGCTCATGCTCCCAATGGCAGCTCCAGCCGACCATCATCAGGATTCCGTATCGGTCGCATAAATCATACAGTGTATGGTCGGTGCCCCATATGCCTTCAAGACGAATACAGTTGAGGTTCATGTGTTTGACGTACTTTATTTGGGCTTCGAGCTTTTCTGGTGTGTCGGACAGGAGCAAGTCATCGCTCCAGCCGGCTGACTTTATGAGGACTTTCCTGCCGTTAATCTTATAGCCTCGATGTCCCTGTTCGTTAAAGTAATCTTCGACCCGGCGGATTCCAAAAGCCGTCTGACACTCATCACAAATCTCACCATCCAGAACAAATTCAAACTGAAGGTTATAAAGATTCGGTTCGCCAATTTCATAGGGCCACCATAAACGCGGCTGTTTGATTGTCAGTTCTTTGTATTGATCGGGAGTAAACGTAATCGTTTTTTGTTCACCGGCGCTTAGAGTAACATTTTTTTGGAAATTTATCGACTCTATTGAGCCGGCCAGCACTCCTGTAACAGACCGGCTTGAATGATTGGTCAATTCGATGGTGACAGTAAGGCCTGCACGGTCAAGCTTATCCGTATCTAAATCTGTTTGTATGAATGGATTATCGATGGAAACATTTTTACAATGGTGCAAAGTGACCGGACGGAATATACCCATATTTCGGTCGGGCGGCGGCGGATTCCAGTCAACAAAACCAGTGGAGAAATCGCCCGGTACGGGAGGTACTACTTCTACAGCAAGGACGTTGTCGCCTTTTTTAACAAATTCTGAAACATTAAATCTGAACCGCCGAAACGTCCCGAAAACCTGTTTTGTATCGGCAACCTGCCGGCCGTTAAGCCAGATATTCGCGGCATGGTTTATGCCGTCGAATTCCAGAAGAGTTACAGCTTCCGCATCATCGTCCTTCAAAACAAATTCATTACGGTACCACCACGGCTGCTGGAAACGTTCTTTTGGAACATCGCTTAGATTCTTTGAGAAATAGAGGTTTTTATATTGTCCCTGGTCAACGAGACTCGCAAGGACGGTTGAGGGTACATGGGCATCATACCAGGCGTCGGTTTCAAAGCCGGTCGTGGAAATATTATCTCCACCGGCCGACAACTGATCGCCGGACTGTATCTTCCAGGATGTTAAAAAGGTTCGAGACAAATCAGCCGGGCCTGCCCTCATATCCAGATTCCAAAAAACATTTCATTTTCATTGATACATTATATAGAATACCTCACAGGTTTCAATGATGAGATGAGTTTTGAAAGGTATTGTTTATGAGTAAGCTGGCAATAAACGGGGCAAAACCGTTAAAGGATATCGAATCGAATCCCTGGCCGAAGTGGCCCGTCTGGGGCGATGAAGAGAAAAAACAGCTAATTGAAGTTCTCGATAGCGGGCACTGGTCATACAACGGCCCTAAAGAACAGCAATTCAATAAGGCCTTCGCAGAGTTTATCGGGTCCGAATACGCCATCAGCGCCGCCAACGGGACGGTTACACTGCAATTAGCATTAGAGGCATGCGGCATCGGCTGGGGCGATGAAGTAATTGTCCCCGGGCTGACCTGGCAGGCCACGGCCGCTTCTATACTTGATATCAACGCCCTGCCGATTCTTGTCGATGTCACCGAAGATACCTGGTGCATCAATCCGAATCGTGTCGAAGAAGCCATTACTTCGAGAACGAAGGCTGTTATCCCTGTGCATCTTTACGGCAGCTTCGCCGATATGGACGCGATTATGAACATCGCAAAAAAACACGGTCTTCGAGTGATTGAAGAT
>JAVVFI010000120.1:0-12829 GCA_032250555.1 Sedimentisphaerales bacterium | reverse complement strand
GAAGATTGCTAATGATCAAATCCGCCACATATCCTTTGATGAGGATGCTATTATATGCTTCGAGCAAACCCTTCAATTTGCTCTGAAAAAGGGCATACACGTTATTCTTTTGCACATACCTATAGTTGACTTATACAACCAGGCAGAGCCCGAGAAATACCGGCGTGCAATCGAACTGTTGCAAAGATTCTCGTCGAGGTATAATCAAGTAACCTTTCTTGATTATTCATCGTTTTATTGTCAACAGTATGAACTCTTCTATGACCCGATTCATCTGAATCCTCAGGGACAGAGATTGGTAACGGAAAAATTGGCTCAGGATCTCAAGCTCTTGCTTTTACAGACAAGGAATAAATCAGGTCGTTAAGCAGGGATTAAGTTATGCGGAAAGAAAGAAGTCCTTTGATCATTGTAGTTACAGTATTGCCATGAATATTACCAACTCTAAAGATCTATCCGATATACCTCAAAAACCATTTACAGATAAGCTTCCGGGCTGGAAAACGTTTCTTTTTGGAGTGATACCGCCGCTTCTTATGGCTGCTTTCCTGTATTCTTTCATTCTCACTGATGACCTGTTCGGCGATGAATTCCTCCAGTATCGCTGGTCAGTTTTAAGTGAGAGCCCTTATGGTTCGCTGCTTGCCCTGGATATCAATGCTCAGCTAGCCAGAATTGGATATTTATTAATTGGTCAGCAGTGGGCTCTAAGATTGCATAGCATCATATTCAGCCTGGGTACAATTATTCTGGTCTGGATGGTTGCAAAACATTGTTTCGGCTCGAGAACAGCATCTGTTGCAGCCTGGATTGCAGCTTTTTCGCCGTACATGCTCGAATTCGCCGCAGAAGCCAGGCCTAACGCCATTTTCATTTTCGCAGGAATCCTTTTTTTATACGCGCTTCTTCTTTTTATTGATGATGATGGCTGGCCAAATACACTTCTTCTGATTTTCTCAGCATGTTTTGGTCTTCTGGCACGTCCTATGTTCATAGCAATTTTAATGTTTGGATTTGGCTACTATATTGTAAAGCAAAGAAAATTTTCCCTCAAGCTATCTTTGGTGTCTGTATTGGTTGTACCATTTTTAATCCTGTTAGGTTATCAAATGGTCGTGTTCTCTTCATTTGGCCCCAAGGAACCTTCGAATGCATCGGCTTCTATATTGAACTTCCTTTTCCGAATACAGATGGCGTTCAATTATGGCTACAGTACACTCAATTATCCGGAGCGTGACGCAGGCTGGAATATTTCAATTAGCCAAGTGCTATCAGAGCATCCAATATATGTATTAATATGCATCTTTTTATTCTGTGCAATCATAATAGCTCTCTTTCAGCTTTATAGAAAGGCCAGGTCTAAAATAGTATTTCTGGCCTGTGCCATAGTAATTCCAATTATAATCATGATTACAGTTCAGGAAACTGGCTTTTCTCTGCTTAATGAGAAGCATTGTGCCGGTGTAGTTGGGGCCTGGTATGTCCTGCTGGCTGCAATTATCGTTCATATTTCTCGATACACATGGGGCAAGTGTGCCATTGTGTTGTACGTTTATCTTATTTGTGTCTCGCTGTTCCATTTTTATTTTCAGCCGGAGATCTATTCCAGGCGTAGTAACTTCACAGCTTTGAATTCTTTCCTGACAGAAGTATTAAAAGATGACGACTTTCTGATAAGTTATCATTTGTCCAGCGAGCGTAAACCTAATTATTTACCAATACTCCATAAGGCAGCCTACTATATAGACTTGTATCAGCATAATCCAACTGACGTTAGTCTCCATGAGTACGTTGCTTCTTTCTGTGACAGTTATTCCGGAAAGATATATCTGATATATGATTCTCGTTTACGACCGGGGATTGATCCGGACAACCAGGTACTGTCTTTTCTGATGAAGAGGTATGACTTTACCTTGAAACACTATGGTCGCAATCTTAAATTATATGAGTTTTCATCAGAAAAAGCAGACTAGCTGGACATGATCTGAGTAGCTTACAGTTAATTTATATTAATTCATAAACATATTTCAATGCGTATACTATTCGCTCACAATGATTATGGGATTTGGACCGGCGAGGAGGCGTCTGCTGAAAAGATAGCAAAGCTTTTATCCGATCACGGTCATGAAGTTTTTTGGTTTCGACGGTCGTCCCATAAGTTATGGTTACGTGGTTCCTTCTTCGGAAAGGCCGCTGCCTTCGTAACCGGGATTCACAACCCAATCGCTGCCAGAGACATCGCGTTGATGCTGGATGAGATTAAACCTGATCTCGTCCAGGTGCAAAACCTGTACCCATTTTTATCGCCATCGATCTTGCGTCCAATCAAAAAACGCGGCATTCCCATCGTGATGCGCTGCCCTAACTACAGGCTGTTTTGTCCTAATGGACTTCACTTTTCCAAAGGACGTGTTTGTGAAAGATGTACATCTTTCGGCGGTGAATTATGGTGCATTCTCAAGAACTGCCAGGGTAATATTTTCAAGAGCACAGGCTATGCGTTACGAAATGCCTGGGCGAGAATTAATAAAACTATTCTGAAAAATGTAGACATTTTCATTGTCCAAACGCAATTTCAAAAAGCAAAATTTGTAGAAAATGGCATATCACCGGATCGCATTGAAATACTGCCGGGAATGGCACCTCCGCTGGATATTTCCAGTAACGGTCAGGTCGGTGATTCAGTGGTTTTTGTCGGTCGCCCAAGCATGGAGAAGGGGATAGGAACCTTACTTGAAGCGGCGCAGACTACTCCAAAAATTCTTTTTTCTATTGCCGGCGATAGTCCGAAGTCCGGTCAGTATATGTCCAGAACTCCGAATAACGTGCGGTGGCTGGGCTTCCTCAAAGGCGAGGCTTTATTTGACTTGTATCGTTCAGCAAGATTCGTGATAGCACCCAGCAGTTGGTATGAAGGTTTTCCTAACGTTATAGTCAAAGCAATGATGATGGGAAAACCAGTGATATCATCAACGATCGGTGGAATCCCCGAGATTGTTGAGGATGTCGTCACTGGCCTTCTCTGCGAGCCGGCCAACACCAGAGAGCTGTCGGAGAAAATACAATATCTATGGGAAAGACCCCTGTTGTGTAAGCAGATGGGCCAAGCCGGGCGGCAGAAGGCTCTGCGAGAGTACTCTCCGGAAAAATGTTACGAACGGCTAATAATGATCTATCAAAAAGCAACCAGATTAAGCATGCAACGACTCGATGTTTAGCTATAACGCTGAATCGCTTTTAGCAATCTAATTACTCATGCTCCGGAACATAAGAAATGAATAATGACAGTATTCACCGTATTCTCAGTGTAGATTTCAATGTTAAGTGAAACTCCAAAAAATGGACCGGTCATAGCTGCTATAATCGCAGCAGATATACTGCTCCTTGCATTCGGTTTTTTATATAATTCCCTTGCATCGCGGCTGGGTCAATCTAACCCCGTCATTCCGATCGATCAGGAGATAGTGAATCAACTGCCATTGGAAATCGGAGATTGGACAGGCCAGGATGTTCCTCTGGATGCGATCATAATACGCGCTACCGGGACGGATGCACATCTTTACCGTCGATATTCACGCCACCAGGGCCTGGAATCCGTCTTGTTATATATCGCATGCGGTGTAAGTGCACGTAGTCTGGCAGCTCATAGACCAGAGGTATGCTATGTAGCGGCAGGCCAAACACTGATTAATCGCCGTTCAACAGAATTACCGTTGAGCACTGGATTGATGTTGCCCTGTAGTGTCTTTGATTTTTCGCATGGGGGCCTTAGCACTGACCAGACAATAGTGTTGGATTATTTCATTGTAGATGGGCGGTATTGTGGAGATTATTCGTTGTTGGCGTCCAGGGCATGGCGTGGCTCTGATACTATTGCCTACGCCACACAGGTACAGGTAGTTGCCTCGTCGACAGGTACTCTGACTGCCGATTCAGCAACGAAAATCATCTATAACTTTGCGGTCGATTCCGCTGCTGCTATAGCTGGCCTATTCGAGCGCATCCAGGAGGATAAATTCTTAGACTCACATGATGAGATAAATGAAGGGGGAAGCTTTTAATGGGTATAGTCAACCACCATGTTAGAAACAAACGTACTCTGAGTCTCCGGATTGCAGATCAATTGCACCATAAAAGTTGTGGCCTGGTTTTATCGGCGATGACACTGCTGGCCATCATAGTCTGGTCTTACCAGCGTGTAATTCTCAGCCTTTACAAAGAATGGCAGAAAAATCCGGATTACTCAATAGGCCTGCTTGTTCCATTTATTGCGATTTTCCTCCTGTGGTATGAGAGAAAAACATTAAAAAAATGCCAATTGAGACCGAGTTGGCTCTGGGGAGTGATACTGCTCATCCTGGCACAGGCAGCAAGGATAGTATCATTATTGTTTTTTTACCAATCGGGACAGCGGTACTCACTCGTACTGACAATAGCAGGTCTGGTTTTAATGGTTTGCGGCTGGCAGGTATTTCGGCGTGTTATATGGATTCTACTGATCCTTTTTTTAATGGTTCCTACACCCACACGTGTTCAGAACCTGATAAACGGACCTTTGCAAAACTTTGCAACGACTGCGTCTGTGTTTTTTTTAGAGGCGTTTGGTGTTGAGATCACCCAGAAAGGAAATATTGTGATGCTCAACGAAACCACCCCCATGGGTGTAACTGAGGCCTGCGGCGGTTTGCGAATGCTTACGGCCTTCATAATTGTCACAGCATCCATTACATACCTAATGAAGTGCTCTCGTCCCCGAAAGGTGGTCCTGATGCTTTCAAGTATTCCTATCGCATTGATGTGCAATATAGTAAGGCTATGCCTGACGGCAGCACTTATTCTGCTTGTCAGTGTTGAAGTGGGGTATAAATTCTTTCATGACTTTGCCGGCCTGGCCATGATGCCCATAGCTGTGCTTTTGCTCTTTGCTGAGCTATGGCTTATGGATAAAATCGTTGGACATCCGCCCAGCCCCCAACATGGGCAGGTAAGTAAGCATTCCAAATCAACCACCAAAAATGGTGTAAAACGGATGAGAAAAAAGAAAGCCGAACCAGTCATAATCAGGAAAAATTAAATATTTTTGGCTAACCGCCCTCAAGAGCAGTCGAATCGTAACGTATTGTATATAAGGAAGTTATGATTATGTAACGCCTGTTTTTATAACAAAATATATTAAAATAGGTAAATTTCTGAAAAATTTATTTGACAATCTATAGGAAATCCAGTTACTTTATACATAAATATATTATCGGTTGGAGTAGTAATCCTATGATTAATTATAGGAGAATTCTTATATGCCTGATTAGTGGGGTAGTTATAACTACCTCTGCGTCTGCCGGGATGATAACAAAGTCCCCAAAGAACAAAGGTATATATTGCTCGGATTCTGATTTAAAGCATACCGATACATCATTTATATCTGATGATCTCCTCGCAACCGGCTTAGATTTATGGCATGATAAATCGTTATCCGTTGCTCCAGCAGACGTCCAACATGATACCCGGATGCTGGACCAGCAACTCCTCACGGATGGAATAAACAGCATAAGTTTAGGTTTGTCCGCCCTGATGGGATTGGGGCTGCTTGGTTCTACTCACTGGGTTAAAAGGCTGCACTTCGGTGTTATACCTGAATGGTTCCACGATGGCGGGCCATCCCAGATTGGCCACAGCTATGCCGTTATGCCGAATTGTCTCTGCAGTACACCAGCTTATTGTTTTATTCAGCCGGTTGCTCTTGAAGAAGATTCTTATCAACCTCAATTACATCGCCAGGGTGTAATTGTATCCCTATGGCGAAAATCACAATTCACTCCCGATGCAATCGCATCCCGCGGACCTCCTTACATGTCCTAAAGAAATATTTTCTCCCGTTATTGCTGCACAAGCACACGGGAACTGTAATCGAATCAAGTGTCTTACTTGATTTGGTCGAAAAAATTCTATTGACATGTTAAGGAAGGACAAAAACGATGAAACGAATTTTATTAATTAGTTTGATACTCGGCCTTTGTGCCGGGCAATCATACGCAGGTTACTATGTCCCGAATCAGGCGACTGTTTCAACCATGGATTTACAGGGAACCGGAACCAATACCATCATGAATAGTTCTTTAAGTGTATATAATGACAGCCCATCTGTTGGATCGACTACCTTTACTGCTAGTATGATGTATACCCTAGATGGAGGATTAACTCGAACTTATGGACTGGCTTCCACGAGTATTGGTTTGACGAGTCTTTCTCTTGATCTTACTTCTTATACTGGGTTTGCTATGGACTTGCAGAATACCAATGACGACGAGTGGTTTGTAAAGTTGTACATCAAGGGCACTGATTTAGATGCAACATCTGGTATGGTGTCATTGCTTCCAAACACTTCATCTACTCTGCTCGCTATTGATTTTACTGGCTTAAATGTAGCAGATGTCACTGACATTGGTTTCCGGGTTTTTGGCAATATGGATTCAAGTCCGCTCAGCAATTTAATTAATCCATCCAATGGAGATGAATTCGGCGTAGCTGTTGTTCCGATTCCTGAGACAATTTTGCTTGGCCTGCTTGGTTTGGGTATGGGCGGCTGGAAGTTACGTAAAAAACGGAACTGCTTCACTGCGCTAGCAAAAAAATGAGGAGTTATATCAACACCTTGGAAGCAGTTTTTTTCGAGGAGAAAAATAATGATGAAACGTTTTAACATCTTTTTAAGTCTTGTTCTTGTCTTTGTGGCTATTCTGTCAACAGAAGCTCGGGCGAACTACACGTATGGTTTTGGTGCTATCTCAAACAATTCTGGTGTAAGTAGCACTATGGCTCAGCAGCTTTCAGTTGAGGTTGAAAATATGGATGCTAATCATCAGGTAAAATTTATTTTCAAAAATGATATTTCTCCATATACTGGTTCGTTGGATGGTGTAATTACAGATGTGTATTTTGACGACGGCACACTACTTGGAATAAGCAGTGTAGACAACAGTTATATTGGTACTCTTTTTGCACAACCTGCTACTCCAGGAAATTTACCTGAAGGAAACACTTTGACGGTGCCTTTTGTGACAACAGCAGACTTTTCAGCCGACTCTTCAAGTCCTATCATAGTTAATGGAGCTGGCCCAGGAGAAATGGTAGGAATAGTGTTTGACCTTCAAGCGACCACAAGGGATGGTGATGGAAATGCAACAGCATGGTTTAACTATTCCGATGTTATTGCAGCCATTAACCTTGGTTTTAACGACCCCGCGGAACTAGGTTCTCTACGACTTGGTATGCGCATCCAGAATCTCGGCGATGGTAATGCCTATAGTGATGCGTTTGTAATGACTCCTATTCCTGCAACTATATTGCTTGGCCTGCTTGGTTTGGGTATGGGTGGCTTGAAGTTACGTAAATCAATATAGTATTTTGTTTGACAATCGAACAGTTTGATAAACAAGCCTGTGGGCGACGCCCTCTCATACCGGGCGTCGCCGCAGGTATTACTCCTTTCTTCGCAGAGGGGGTCGCCTTTGGAATAACCCGGTTACCCTAATCTGTCATTCTGAACCCTTCGCGGCTTCGCTCAGGATAAACTCTGCGTAACGCATTGAAGAATCTAGGCAACGCATGTAATGAGGGCTTGCTCTTCTGCTCAGGCCGGGGCATTTATTGTGCTGATAATGAAGAGGAAACATTATCCGGCCTATCAAAAATCATTACTGGTAGTGGTGCAATTTTTTTACTAATCCTATTGCGAAAATACTGGTATTATAAGATAACGTAAGATATTTTTCGCACAATATTATCATGGTGATTGTTTTTGACCTTTCAAGAATTAAATTCCTCATGCCGGCCGATATGAATATTTGGGTATGTGTGAGTTCTTCAGGTACAGACAGAAAGCTTACATTGTCAATCTGAGCAAAATGCTGAAAAACAAAGAATCTTTTTTCGTATAACCAGCTTTTTTAATAATTCTGAGATTCGCTCAGCGTGTTAGATTCTTTTCTCTTCAATATGTTCAATTCAATCTTTTTTCGTCCATTGAACAGAAGGTAAAGCTGTAGCAAGCGGAAATTATTTTTAGGAGATATATCATGTTTAACAGGAAACGCCGTGCGTGGATTAACATAAAGTTCATTATCGTATTGGTCGTTGTCATAGTTGCGATAGGATGTTCTCTGTTTGTGGTACGGAAGGCTCATAGAGCCAATATCTCAAAAAGAAACTTTGATGCAGGTCAAGCCGCTTTCGAGCAAAAGGACTGGGCAAAGGCCTCTCTATATTTCCAGCGGTATCTCAGGCATAATTCCAAGGATCTGGATATCCTTAAAAAATATGCAGAGACGCGGATGTCCATTCGTCCGCTCGAGGCTTCAGACGTTAGTGCGGCCATCGCGGTCTATCGTCGCATTATACAATTGGATCCGCTTGACCAGACCTCCCACGAAAAGCTGGCAGAACTCTATATCGGCATAAACAATTTCGAAGAGCTTGCCTATATCGCTCGATTATGGCTGAAACAGGACCCGGCAGGTCGAAAGGCTCCACTGTGGTTAGCTGAGGCATTAATCGGCTTGCACAGAACCGCTGAGGCTCGACAAACACTCGATGATTTCATAAAAGCACTTGATGCGCTCCCTGACAAGCCTTCCGAGTATTTGCAAGCATGCTCACTGGCCAGTCAGGTCGCAAGCGACCCGATATCCGGCGGGACAGCGAACGAGGCACTGGTCTGGCTTTCCCATGCAGTAGAGGCCTTCCCGCAGTCCGTTAAGGCACGGGCGTCTCGTGCCCAATTCTATCGCCGGAGATTCGATATTTCAGGCTTTAGCGAGGAAGAAAGACTGGCGCGTGCTCGCAAAGATCTGGAGGCAGCAGATGCTCTTGGAACGGAAAATCCGCGATTGCGCCTGTTCCTCGGTGCTGAGTGGCTGGCACTCGATGAGCTTGACCGGGCCGATGCTGAGCTGCATGCCGTTGATAATCTTTCGGAAGATGTAGTCTACAAGCATTTCTATGACCTGCGAGATTGGACTGTCGGAAAATTTCTTTTAGCTTCTCAACTGGCAATAAAAAAGAACGATGTAACCGGATACGTCTCTTTAGCCAATAAGGTACTGACTAATCTGACTGACAAAAGATACAGAGCAAGGGTACTGCCTTCTGCTGTCATGCTCTACCTCATTGCAGGCAAAGTCACTGAGGCAAAAAGCTGTCTCGACGAGTATATAGCAACTATGCCCACCCAGGAAGAAGCGCAACAATCCAGGCAGGGGCTTATCTATCTTAAGGCACTGGTGGCCAGGGCCGAGGCAAAACCATACACTGTCATTGATGTTCTGCAGTCGGCCATCGTGATGGATGCATCCCGCCTCGAACTTTGGCAGCTTTTGGCTGAGGCCTTTATTCAAACAGACCAGACGCGTCGAGCCATTAATGCATTAGTAAAGTGTCTTAGCATCAATCCAGGTGATGCGGATATTGCTCTTCAACTTGCACAGGAATATCTCAAACGGCAGAACTGGACCAAGGCATTTGAAATTGCACGGCTGGCCGAGTCTTCGGATCCGACGGATATACAAATCAAACTGCTTCGCGTCGAAGCGAGTATTTACCGTGTGGCTGAACAGAGCTCTCAGATAACCCCGGCAAGCATGGAGTCGGTATCGGCTGAATTGACTCAGTTACGCAAGGAGCATCCCGACCGGGTGGATATTCGTATCATGCAGGCTATTATAGCTGATAACCTCAAGAAGACAGATGAGGCCGAAAAAGAGCTAAAGATGGCAATCGAGCAGTGCCAGGAAACACTCAGGGCTGAAATGCAGCTTGTAAGGCACTATTATAAAAATAAACGCATGACCGAGGCGGTAAATACCTGTAAGGCGGCCTGTGAGCGTAATCCGAATGTGGCTGAGCCATGGCTTCTTCTTTCAAATCTTTATGTAGCTATGACTGACTATAAGTCAGCCGACACCGCCCTGACTCAAGGAATCCAGAGTGTTACCGACCTATTAGAACAGCGGTCATTAATGATAAAAAGGGCTCTGGTGGTATTACTATATTTGGATCGGCCAACTGGGATTCGGTTACTTAGCGACCTGGCCGAGCAGGATGCGCAGGAAATCCATGTCCGTTGCCTGCTTCTGAACATCCGAGAAGTTCAGCAGGATACATCCAGAGCTGCGAAACTTATCAAGGAATTACAACAGGCGGAGGGTGAAAACGGGCTTTACTGGCGGTATTATCAGGCAGCCTTATGGCTGGCAGCTGACGATTGGCGATCGAAACAGTCTGATATTGTCAATGCAGTCCAGAAATGTATTGACTCAGACCCCGAGTGGTCAGGCCCGGTACTACTGCTGGCAAAAATGTATCAGAAGCTGGGAGATCCAGTTCACATGGAAGAGACGTGTCGTCAGGGACTTAGTAGAAATCCCTCTGCAACTGATATAGCTGATGTTCTTATCTCACTGCTTGAAAAACAGAGTCGTTTTTCGGATGCAAAAAAAGTTCTAACCCAGGTAGAAACAAATTCAAAACTGAACAGCGCATGGAATGTACGAATTGCCGTTAATTCCAGAGACTTTTCACGAGCAATCGAAGAGCTAAGACTGCGAGTTTCCAACGATAATCAGGACGCAAACTCACGGATACTGTTAGCCCGTTTGTTATATTGGAATACACAAAACGCCGAACAAGCTTTTGCGCTTCTCAAAGAGGTAGAAGCGATAACGCCAAACTCTATCGCGTTATCAGCAACCAAAGTAGCTATCCTGCGAGCCGAAGACCGTTTTGAAGAAGCTCAGAAGATTCTCGATACCTATGTGGACGAACGTAACACTTTCGCCGCATATACGATGCGAGCAGCTTATTTAGCCAATACCGGGCAATTGGAGGCCGCTGAAAAGGATTATCGTAAGCTGACAGAATTCTCTGAGCAAGCTACGGATGGTTATGAACTATTGAGCAGCTTCTATCGCAGTAATCAGAAACTCGACCAGGCTATTAAGACGCTGGATGAGGGTTTGGTTGAATATCCTGAAGATTTGGGACTTAAGCGAAGCCTGATAAAGACGTTATTAACATCCGACCAGGTTCAGGACCAGCAGAGGGCATATGAAATGCTTACGGCTCTTCAAAAAAAGCTGCCACAGGACCCGGAACTAATAAAGCTAGAAGCAATGTACATACTACAGAAACCGACTCCAGCTAATCTTCGATCGGCTAGACAAAAGCTGGAACAGGTTGTTAAACTCGAACCTATAGCAGTTAATGCGCATCTGGCACTGATCAGCATTGCTATGCAGGATGAGCGATATGAAGATGCCCGTAATTCTGCCATTCGAGCAATCGGATCCAATCCGAATAATGCAACCTTGCTGTCGGCCAGAGCCGCCGCTGAGTTTAAGCTTGGAAATACACCAATAGCCCTCGAACTCGCTTGGCAGGTTTTGCATCAGGATCCGAGCAACTCTGAAGCATTGAGCGTCATAATCCAGAGTAATAATCGCAGTTCACTCGAAAAGTCTAAAGCCATGATGGAATCCGCGATCATCGCTAATCCAAAGAATGTAGATATATTGATTTCTCTCTCTCGCATTTGTGTTGCCTTGGAACAGTCCAAGACTGTAATCCCGAAATTAGAAGCATATTGCATGACAAATCCAGACAGCAACGATATCTCAATACTCGTGACTTTGGCCGACTTATATCGTATTAACGGAGACATGGAACTGGCAAAACAAAAGATTGAGCAGGCTGAGAAAATAGACCCGGGAAGCCTTACGGTTATTAATGCACGTTTCTTATTGTTATTGGCTCAGAAGCAATACGATAAGCTTTCACAGATCAGCTCCGAGTATCTTACAGCAAAAAAACAGAATGCAACAACTCTGATAGCTGCCGCTTCTGCCTTAATGTCTTTAGATTCGATAGAGCTCAAGAAAGAGGGGCTTAAGCTTTTTGAGCAGGCAGTGACAATTGCACCAACAAAAGGTGCACGTCTGGGTTTGGCCAATACTTTATATCAGACAGGAGAAACCTCCCGGGCAGTGATAGTCTATCAGGAACTACTTAAGGATTTTCCAAAAGACCTGAAGATCATCAACAACCTGGCATGGATTATGCAGGAACATTATCACAGCTATGACGCTGCATTAGAACTGACTAATAAAGGGCTTGCCATTTCACCTAATGATATATATCTGCTCGATACCAGAGGGACAATCCTATCCAATATGGAAAATCGGCTTGACGATGCAAGGAAAGACTTTGAAAGGCTTGTGGAATTAACCCCTTCAGATAGTCAGCAAAAGGCAAGTGCGCTACTGAGTCTGGGCCGTATTTGCATAAAACTAAACGACTTGGCTCAAGCCAAACAGCATTTTCAGAATGCGTTGGAAATCGACCAAAAAATCAATGTTTTTACTGACGATGAACGCTCAGAGGTCGCAAAAATTATTTAGACAAGTAGGATTCAAACTGCCAGTTAAATTTAATTCGAGTCCAATAGAAGACTCAGGACAATATGGGCATAGTAATCATGAAATTATTGACCCGTCTAAATCGCATTTATTTTGTATGCGTCAGGCCAAGTGCATCTTTTTTCTTACGATAATTTTGGGATAATTACCGCCAGAGGTGCACAATGGCAAAGACAAAAAAGAAAACAAGTAGAGTGGCGTATTGGCAGGAGCATATACCAAAATGGTCTGAGAGTGGCCTGATCCAGGCTGAATACTGCCGCCTGAACAAACTCTCACCAGCTACTTTTCAGGTCATTCTTTCAACTCCCATTGAAATTATGCCTTGTATTTTACAAGCTGAATCACAGAGGAAAAATAGTCAG
>JAVVFI010000011.1:0-27565 GCA_032250555.1 Sedimentisphaerales bacterium | reverse complement strand
CTCCTTTCTATGTTATTGAGACGCAAGCCCGAAAATTCGGTCAAATTTTAAATATATTGGTTCTATATAAGGGCAAACTCGACAATTTTCAGTGGTGGCTTGAAAAAAATAGCGGTTTTACGGCCTTAATTTCGTTTTTTTATAGGCTTTAGGCAGGTCTGTTACGAGTATTCTGTCGATGGCTATACCTGTCAAATCGCAATTAACGATTTTCGTATTTCTGAAAAAGCCGTTTTGGATAGTACAGTCGTCGAGCTTAATGCTGTGAAATACTGCCTGCCCAGATAAAGGCGTTGTTCGGGTTGTCTGTATACGATGTTTTGAGAAGGCGATAGATCCTGGGCAGATTTTTTTGAAGCTGCTTTTCTGAGAGGTGTTCGGCAAGTATCTTTCCATCTTTTGCTGTTACATTGTAGAGAGGTCCCGTTTGTCCGAAGAGAATAGTAACGACCTCATTTTTCCTTTTAAGACGCACTATGACGGGGAGTTTGTCCTTAGGCTCCTGGGTCAGTGCGGGTGCGGATTGATTAGTGCATCCGGAAACAACTATTATAAGCCAAAACAGAATAAATATTGCTATTGTTCGCATATAGAAACCTTTCATATATATTTATCGGCTGGCTCAGAGACAAAGATTATACGATCTTCCTGATTTTATTTTTTCGGTTTCTGCTGAAGTGGAATCACGTAGTAGGGAATCCCGTTAAATTGTCTCTTCCGCCATTCTTTAGGTACTTGAGGCGTTTGAGGAATAGTCGGTTGGAGATATTTAAATGTTCTGTCAGCCAGTTGAGTCTCCAGCGTTTGTACCCTCGTTTCAAGAAATTCAATCCGAGATTTTAGTGACTTCAGTTCAGCCTTGACATTATCATTTGAATCTTCTGTTGCCCCTAAAGCTAACAAAGTCAAGGGCATAAAGATAACTAGGCCGATGAGTAATAAGAACCGTCTCATTCTTCTCCTTTCTTTATTAAAATCGAACTGTTGATAATACAGTTTGATGCCGGTCGGTATCTCAGTCATTCTTGAGTATCTCGGCATCGAAATTCAAATCAGAAAGTCATGGTGTGGCCGCTTAGTGAAATCTACAATTCAGAATGAGAAATTGCAAGAAAAAAGCGTGAAAAAGAGAACGAGGCAGGTGAGGAAAATCGGAGCTTATGGCCAGAGATTTTTGTCGAGCCAGCTTTCTGCGAGGATAGCAAAGTCTTTGAAGTCGATTTGGTTGTCGCCGTTTAAATCGACAGGCGGGATAAGCGGCAGGTCGAAGATTCCGGTGCCGTTTGTAGCCGCATAGGCAATCTCAGGTTGCGAAAGGGCATAGTTGTAGATTTGGAAGTCGTCGATTAAGCCGTCATATCCGCCGTACCATCCTGTACCGATTTCAAATGAGGTTATACCTAATATGGGCGAGTTTGCGCCGATGCGGCTGTCGTAGAGAACGCCGTTGAGGAAAATCTGCATTCTTCCGGTTTTGGTTTCCTTGGTAAATGCCCAGTGGTTCCAGCGGTTCGACCATTCGGTTGGGTATTTATGTTTTCCGCTCAGACGGCTTTCGAAAGACCACGGCGAGCCGCAGTCCCAGTTGTATTTACCGGGCGATTTCCAGCAGCCGAGATTAATGGCTATCGCCGGATCATAAACATTGTATTCGTAGTCGGAGCAGCATAGAGTGTCGGTGTGATGGATTGAATCGGTTCCATATTGCCAGAAGGCGATAGTAATCTCAGTCCTGATTTTTGAAAATAATTCGGCGGCGCCGGTTATTTCCACCGAATCAAGGTAGCCTCCGAGACTTATTGCCTGACCGTGGACGCCCTCGACATAAGAAGGGTGGCCGCGTGTCCGGCCGTGGGAGCTGCCGGCGCTGTCGTTGGCGTTGCCGTCGAACTTGTACCAGGCCAGTGGGGGGGAAGGAGCTTCTACCGGGTAAACATTGTGACCTTTTTCAAGCCAGTTGTCTGCCAATTCCTTAAGGTCACGAAAATCAACGGTACAGTCGCCGTTGAAATCGGCATCCGGTTTGTTCTCTTCGAGGCATCGTGCCCCATAGAGACTGATATCATCGAAAAACACAGTGCCGACACCGAGGTAGGGATATTCGGCGTAGGGCTTATCAAAACCGATTGAGATACTTTCGATATTGCTGAGGTTTACATCTAAGTTTTGCAGGTCGATTTTCCATTGCTGCCAGGTTTCACTGCTGAGGTCATTCGCATCGCCATCGTATGGCACAATTGCGCTGACATCGCCGTCACTTAGTCTGATATACATCTTTGTGTTAGTATAGTTGTCGGTTTGGCCATAGAAGAAAAGCTCCAGAGCCGTAACGCCTGCTGAGTTCCAATCCTGGGCGGGAGTGAATGACGTTATTGCTTCTGAGTACAAAGTTGGATCGTAGTAGTAGTGAAATCCTAAAGCCTGCCAGCATTTGTGAACTGGGCCGGGAAGTCTTGATAGTTGAATATGGGCCTGGTCGATTTGTGTCCATTTGTCGAATAATGAAGGTCCCTGGTAAGACTCGAAGTTATCTATTACAAGATGATCGGCGGTCGTGAATTTCCAGATGTCACCCGTCCATGGGCTGTTGGCGTCGTTATCGTTAATCTGGTCGATACGCCAATAATAAGTTTTTCCTAATTCAAGGGCGGGGGGAGTAAAGCTGTTAGCATTCTGTGTTTGTGTCGGTTCATTTACAGGAACTGCGTTTTCATCCACATCGGTAACAGCGCTTCCGAAATAGATAATATGTTTTTGTGCCGAGCTTCCGGGCGACCATTTCAGGACGGCATCTATTGGGACATCTTTAGCGCCGTCGGCAGGATTTGGATTACATGCTGCGTAGCCGCAGTCGGGATTCACCCGCGCACGAACGTTAGCTAAATCAAAGCCGGGCGAGCCGCCTCTGAAGTCTAATCCAACTATACGTATCGTAGATGGTACAAATGGAAATGAAATACCAGCGATATCGAATCCGAGTTCGGTTTGTTCGTAAATGCCGATATCCCGAACAAAAGCGTAGCCGAGTAAATACTCCCGGTCTGAACCGTCCATTATGAAAACGAGTGCTTGTTCATTAACCGCGTCATTTTCAACGAGGAATATATCATCGTCCGAACCGTCGATAAGCCGGCCGCGAAATTTGAAATCGAACCAGTGGTCCGAGGGTATGGTTACCCCCGAGACTTCTGACGGAGGAGGGCCGATGAGCAACTGCTCCGGATCCACCGGCACAGGCCATTGCCCGTTAATATTCATACCGTACCAGCAATCACCGTCAGGATTATAGACATCGAGCAGATAATATGGATATTCGAACGGCGCTTCCTGAGCCAATGCTCCACCGACAAATGCCGGAATTAAGCATAAAACAAATGAGTTTATTAAGCAGGCTTTTTTCATCCTTACCCTCGGAGCCCAACCTCAGAACCGGCTGAGGAAATATAAAGGCAAACGCTAATCACCTTATAAAATTCTATCATTTATGTGCTAATAATGCAAGAGGCTTTACGCTTCCGGATTACAGAGATGTTTCTGATGGCTGCTGGTGAATGGGAAAAAACTTGAAATGTGAGAGATTGTTGGTAAACTTCCGGCTGTTGTTCATTGTGTTTAACTTTACCTCGCTTAATGCAGGTTAGCCGTGCACCACGTTACGCACAAGTGAATACACAATGTGAAGTTTGAGGAACGAGCCGAATGGATATTAAGAGCAAGCGAATAGGTATTTTGGCGCCGGTGGCATGGCGTACGCCGCCCCGGGCTTATGGTGCCTGGGAGACGGTCGCCAGCAATATCACTGAGGGGCTGATTGCTCGCGGGTGGAAAAATGTAACGCTGTTTGCGACAAAGGAATCCGAAACAAAAGCCAAGCTTGAAGGCTGGGTCGAAAGAGGTTATGAAGAAGACAAGAATCAAATTCCGCTGGTTTCTACTTGTCTGCACATTTCCAAGGTAATGGAGAAGGCGGACGAGTTCGACCTGATTCATAATAATTTTGATTATCTGCCCTTGACTTATCTTCCGTTAATAAAGACGCCAATGCTGACTACCATACACGGTTTTTCCGAACCGGATATACTGCGGATTTATCACGACCACAAAGACAGCTATTATGTTTCCATCAGCGACTCCGATAGAGACCCTGATCTGCCTTATCTTGCTACTGTCTATAACGGGATTGATCTATCCAACCTTACCTTTAGCGAAACGCCGGGTGACAAACTTGTTCATTACGGGCGGATACACAACGATAAGGGGACACATCTGGCAATTGATGTGGCCAAGAGATGCGGCAGGGATTTAATAATAGCCGGAATAATTCAGGATCAGGGGTACTTCGATAATCTTGTCAAGCCGCACATAAATAATTCTTCGATTCAATATATTGGCCCGGTTAATCCCCCCCAGCGCGATGCGCTTCTTAAAGAGGCAAGCGCCGTTATCCATCTGAATCTGATACCCGAGCGGTTCGGTCTGGTGATGGCCGAATCAAATGCGGCCGGGGTGCCGGTTATAGCCATGGATTTGGGTTCATGCCGGGAGGTTATAGCGGACAAAGAAACCGGCTATTTGGTCAATAATGTTGATGAGGCGGTGGAGGCCGTTGGTAAAATCGATCAGATAGACCGTAAGAAATGCCGGCGGCGTGTGGAAGAGAACTTTACGATTGACTGTATGGCTGCCGGTTATGAAAAGGTTTATGAAGAAATCTTCCGGCGACAAGAACAAAAGAAATAAAAGTTGACAAGGATGTACTAAATGAACAGTAAATTTGTTACTCGGTATAAGGATAATCCCATCCTTACGAAGAATGATATTCCCTATCAGGTCGAGACGGTTCATAATGCAGGTGTTACGAAATATGACGACCGATATATAATGCTTTTTCGTTCGCATCTCGATACCGGCAGGTCTATAATCGGTATAGCCCAAAGCGAGGACGGTTTTCGTTTCGAAGCAATGCCTGAGCCTTTTATGACACCGAGTAAAGAGCCGGTATTTTGCGAATACGAGGAATTCGGCGTAGAAGACCCGCGCATTACGTTTCTTGAAGATGCGTATTATATAACATACAGCGCATATTCGGCGCACGGCGTTCGCATAGGCCTTGCTAAGACAACCGATTTTCAGTCAGTCGAAAGAGTGGCCTTTATCACACAGGCCGATTACCGAAACACCGTGCTGTTTCCGGAAAAAATCAATGGAAGATATGTCAAGCTTGACAGGCCTCATTCGGACATCAGTCCCTGGTCGATATGGATTAGTTTTTCACCTGACCTGCGGCACTGGGGCGATTCGAAACTGGTAATGAAGCCCGTACCTTACCACTGGGACGAGATGAAAATAGGCCCCGGTGCTCCGCCGATTCGCACCGAACAGGGCTGGCTGAGTATCTACCACGGGGTTTTTCCAACGATGGACGGCCATGTATATCGGCTGGGTGTTGCCTTGCACGACCTTGAAAACCCTGCTGAGATTCTTGGCGTCGGCGACCGATGGATATTACAGCCGGAAGACCCATGGGAAGTTACAGGCTATGTGCACAACGTGGTATTTACCTGTGGTGCTGTACCCGAAGATGATGGGACATTAAAACTCTACTGGGGCGGAGCCGACAAGGTAATGTGTGCCGGCACGGCGGTAATCGATGAGCTTGTAGAGCTTTGCCTGACAGATTCAAGGGCGCCGATGTAATTATTTCTTAAAACTGTGTTTAGTTTTCTATTACTCTTTCGAACTCATATACACTGTTTCCCATATCAGTAAATGTGAAGCCATCATCTCCGCTCTGGGGTATGTAGGATGATATCATTATGGAGATATACAAGCCCTCTTGTTTATTGGCAGTTTCTTTCTGAACCACAACGATGTTAATTCTGTGCATATAAACCTTGATTGGTTTGAGGCTTTTAATCTCATCGGTCCAGTATTTCTGGGGAATTTCCTCCGAACGTTCCTGCTGCCCCGAATTGACCGCTTTGATATATCGAGTATGGGTTTGAAGCGCAGCTATAGATAAATTGTCCGGGATAACGCTGGCATCTTTAGTGTCCGTCTTCTTTTGGCAACCAAAGAAGGTTGGCAGACAACCAAACAAACATACAGCAGCAATTAGTGTACGGAATCTGAGCATCATGATATATTTCCCTACTTGGTATTATCATTGGCAGGAATGACGGCCTTATAGTACGATTCAGCCTCATGCAATGTTATGAATAGATCACCATTCTTATCCATAGTCCGGATATGATCATTGCAGTGTGCATTAAAGGCAGGGCGTTCATAACGCGAATATACGGAGAAAAACGGAATTCCTATTCGAGCTACTTCTTTATATTCTCGTTTTGTTTCATAGATGACAGTATTAACAAGGTCTTTAGCTTTATCGTTTTCGAAAGATACCTCAAGCATCTGCTCATCCTTTCGGATCTCCGTACTCGATTTGTTGATTGTACAACCGCAGCATAGGGCAATTAGCGACACTTGCAACAGGGCTAAATAATCTTTCCGATTCATAGCTTATCTCCCTAAATAACTGACAATATTTATCTCACGGCTGAATAATAAATGGTGCCAATGAAAAAGTCAAGTGATTCGAGAATAAACTGGGATAATGTTATTCATAATGGTGACGAAGCTGTCTCGGTCTTTTGTCCATGAACAAAATAACTTTATCGTACTTTTTCTTTGGCAGGGCATTTTTTAATATTTTGCGGATTTCCCGCATGGGGGTGCGCAGTGTCGTATGTGTTACGACAATGTGCTCGTTGTTGAGGTTTTTGAGCAGTGTTGTAAAATCATCGATGTGCATGTGTTTTCCTGCTGAAGCCCGGCCGGAATGCTCGTCTTCGTAAAACGTACACTCGGCTATTAGAATCTTGCTTTCGGCGATATATTTTAACTGTGAAAAGTCAACATATTGCGTATCGCCGAGATAGCTTACAATCGGAATCTCAAGTGGATTATCTATCTCGATGCCCTGTTTTTTAAGCTCTACGATTTGCGGGCCTGTCAGGCCGGTGTACTCTGGTTTTAGCTTTTTTCGCTTTTCAATCACGCTGAAACCGACAGAGCCATTGCTGTGTTTTGTCGGGAAGACCCTGGCGAACAGGTTCGGTTTTATCTGATATTCGTCCCCGGGTTTTACCCCCACAAGGTTGACCGGTATTTTGTTGCCGTCCAACCAGCCCCATGCCCTGATTATATCTCTGATAGGCTGTAGGAGATTTTCGGGGGCTAATATTGTCCCTGCCGGCATACCGCAAAATTTTCGATGCGAAAGATAATATGCGATACCCGCTGCGTGGTCCATGTGTCCGTGCGTCAGTAAAATATGGTTTATGGATATAATCTGGTCGGGGGCCTTGCCGATATCGAAGCAGACATCCAACTGCGGCATTGCAACCACGGTCTCTTCTCCGGCCACAGAATATCCGAGGATTTCCAAATCATCTATTTCTATATGTGCTAAGTTATGGCTTGGCATTTATAGTTGATTACCCATTATTGATTTCGAATTAAGAACTCTTTCTTTTTCATTTTTGTATTTATATTTCATAGTAGAAACAAGTGGTAGGTATGTCAATTTGTTTTTGACATAGCGACTGATACGTGTACACTGAACTATTAATAAGCACCAATAAAATCACAAATGAATAACACAGTTTGAACTAAGATAAGTGAGGACTCAGGAGCATGAAGAGAAAAATAATGAAAGCATTCACGGCGTTTCTTGTCTGTTTTGTTATTTTAACTTTCACCAACTGTCTCTGGGCACAGGAAATAATCCCGCAACTTGAGCGGGAGAAACTGCCCGGCAGGCAGGTCAAGGTGGCGGCTATTTGTATCGGCTTCGGGGGTGAGCACGATGTTAAACTGAAGCTGGCATTAGAGCATCTGCATACGGCTGGAAAGAACGGAGTTGATATCGCATGTCTGCCTGAAGAGTTCGCCGGGACAGAGGCTGAATCAATTCCCGGGCCAACCACCAAAGCTGTGGCAAAACTCGCCAAAAAGTACAATATGTATGTTATCTGCCCGATACGAGAACAGGCTGCCGACAAGCAATACAATACAGCCGTTCTTATCGACCGAAGGGGCAAAGTGGCCGGTTACTATCGTAAGATTTTTGTGTTCTGGGGCGAAGGGCTTCACGTGAGCACAGAGGGCGTGAAGGCTTTTGATACTGATTTCGGAAGGATAAGTATTCTGACGTGCTTTGACCTGAACTATGCGGAGTTGTGGCGCAAGTGTGATGCTTTGGATGTGGATATAGTTTTCTGGCCTAGCGCATACGGCGGCGGTTCGCCTCTGAATGCCTTTGCAATACTTTATCATTACTATATCGTTCCCGTGGGGGCCGGTAATATAATCGACATTACTGGAAAAACTTTTGAGAATATTGAAAAACCACATCCGAAACAGTTCATTGCTACTCTGGATTTGGACAGGGCGTTTGCCCACTATGACTTCAACAAACAAAAAGTCGAGAAAATGCTTGCCGAGCATGAGGATGAAATAAAAGTTGAGCGAAAGCTCAGCGACGATGATTTGGCGCCATGGTGGCTGTTCAAGGCTCTCAAGCCGGGCGTCAGCGTGCGGAAGCTCTTGAAGAAATACGAGATCGAAACGCTTCGTGAATATCAGCATCGCAGCAGAAAGCAGATAAATGAGGCCCGCAAAAAGGGCGAGAGAATATAGCAAAATCGAGGACTTGGTTAATGCCTGATAAGCGCACTCACAGAGGCCCGCACCCGGCGGACAAAAAGTTGTTTGCCGAGGGTGCGATTTTCAGCATGCTTGAGGCGGTTGCTGATTTTTCGCTTCTGCTAACGAAAGGTTATGCTGAAAAAAGTGCGCTTAAATTAGTCGGTGACAGATTTTCACTAACTGAAAGACAAAGACTGGCCGTTATGCGAAGTGCCTGCTCTGATGAGCAGCTTGTTTCTCGAAACAAGCGTTATGTCGCACCGGAAAATCTTACGGGCAAATCCATTGCCATCGATGGTTACAACCTGTTGATTACTATCGAAGCGGCAATAAGTGGCGGTGTTATTCTAAAAGGGCGTGACGGTTGTTTTAGGGATTTGGCAAGCGTACACGGAACGTACCGTAAAGTTACAGAAACAATACCGGCCTTGGAGCTGATAGGGCAATTCTTAAGAGAAACCGGAGCAGGTAAAGCCCTCTGGCTTCTGGATAGCCCCGTATCCAACAGCGGCCGATTGAAAACGCTCATCGGTGAGCTTGCACGAAAAAATAAATGGGACTGGGAGATTGAGCTTTTACTGAGTCCCGATGCCGAGCTGAAAAAGACCGATTCTATTGTAGCAAGCAGTGACAGTGTTGTGCTCGACGGCTGCAGTAGCTGGGTCAATCTGGCCGCCGAAATCATCACGCAGAAACTACCCTCAACAATCATCATCGACCTATCCTCCAATTCAGTGCCGTTATAGTTGAGGTATTCCTCTTGCAGCGTGCCAGATTCTTACGATTTCCACAATGTGCTTTTTAGGCTTGACTCTATACACGATCCTGCAAGGTTTGCGAACGACCTCTCGGATATTAGAGTCGTTAAATTCGGGAACAACCCGCCCGGATTTGGGAAAATCGGATAGATACTCAACCATGTGGAACACATTTTCACGAAGCTGGCAGATGCTCTTGGGCGGGACTCAGCAATGTAGGAAGCAAGTTCTTTCAGATCAAGACGGGCAGAGGGAGCCCAAATCAGTTCGTAAGCCATTCGGCAAACTCCTCCTTGACCTTGTCGTGGGGGATGCCCTTGCCCTCATTAAGTTCGCGCAGGCCTTTGCGCACTGCAACGACAAAATTAATCCGCTCCTGAATATCCTCCCAGGAAGCATTCTCGGGAAGCTGCTCAATTGTCTTCAAAGCTACTTCTTTAGTCGTCATGAATATATTATACACAATGTAAAGGAGTTCTGCAATGATAAAAAAATTGCAGACAATTCAATTGGTCTTAGCCTGAGCAGGTTTTACATAGCTGAAAAACCGGTCAGTTCGAGTCAATCAGTTCCCGAATCATATCGAGGTCTATTTGTTCCAGAGACTCGCAGACTAAATCGGCCCGGAAGAGATTCTCCGCGGTTGTGGAATTTGTAACGGCGATACATTTTGCACCGGCGGTCTTGGCTGCTCGCACCCCGTTCGGGGCGTCTTCTATTACAACGCAGTTGGCCGGCTCGATACCTATCCCTTTGGCGGCGAGAAGGAAAAGCTCCGGGTTGGGCTTTTTATGTTTGACGTGGTCACCGTGTATATAAACCATCTTCTTATAAGGAATATTCGCGGCTTCCAATACAGCCTGGGATTTCTCATGCGTTCCTGATGTCGCGATGGCCAGTCGGAAATCTTCCCTCTGCATCGCTTTTTCAATTAAATCCAGCACGCCGGGGAAGGGCGGCATCGATTCCTCTTTTAGAACCTTCAGAAAATATTCCTGACGCAGTTGTGTTATTTTTTCGATTTGTTCATCTGTCAGCTCCAGCCCGTGGGTCCTGACCCCGGCTTTCACGTATTCCTCGGCTCCCCGGCCAAGGCCAGCCTCGAAATCCTTGCGAACAACACCTTCGAGACCGAGAAAGTCGGCAAAAACCTTGATAGAAGCCCTTGCATTGGCAGCCTCGGTATCGGCAATCACGCCGTCAACATCAAATATTAGACCATATAATTTATCCATAGCGTTTAGCATATAGCATATAACGAGCGGTTTTTCAATCGTAGATTTAGTTTTTATCCGGTTCCTTGCAATCTGTGGTTAATTTCTGATATTTTTTGCCGCGTTTTTATCCGTTGCGAATTTATAATGGTGATGATAGTTGGTACCATTAAACTCCGGAGAGTAATCAGCGTGGATAATGGCAGCAAAGTTGATGACGACAGTCAGATAACAGTTCGGACCTGTTATGACAGCAAAACCTTTGTGCAGTTGTATCGCAGCCATTATGACGAAATATTTCGTTATTGCGCGCATCGGCTGTTTGAAAGGACAAAGGCCGAAGATGTTACTTCCGAGGTGTTTCTCAAAGCTGTTGAGAATTTTCACGGTTTCAAAGGTAATGAACAGCAGTTTCGCTGCTGGCTGTATAGAATCGCCACCAATGCTGTTAATAACCATTTGAGAAAAATTGCTCGTCGAAAACGTCTTTTGAAATTTGCACATGAGCATTCTAATAGTCAGGATGCTGACTGTGAAGAGCCGGCTGATAAACTGGCTCTTCTAAAAGAAGCAGTATTTACCTTGAACCCGCGGTACCAGACTATCATCACACTGCGTTTTTTTGAAAATCTGAAATTAACTGAAATCGCCGAGGTGCTTGGTTCAAGTCCCGGCACCGTCCGCAGCCAGTTGACGCGGGCGCTTGCCAAACTACGTAAAGTTTTAGGCACAGAATTCACAGGGAATTCAGAGGTGAATTAAAATGAATAATAACGAAAAACAATTCGAAGATTTTGTTGGTAATATAAAATTTGATGACACTCCTGATCCCAAACATCGAGATAAGCTCGAGATGAACCTTCGCGAGGCTATGGCAAAACAGCCTCGGCAAATAAAAATCTGGAGAATAATAATGAAAAGTAATGTAAGCAAATTAGCAGCGGCAATTATTATTATCGGCATTGTGTTGTCATTCTTCGCCTTAGAAAAGTTCAGCTCATCCGCCTGGGCAATCGAACAAACTATCGAGGCCCTTAGAGATCTTAGAGCTATCCATATGATCGGAACCTTCCCCGGTGGTACGGCCGAAATCTGGATAAGAGCTAATAAAATCGGAACTCAATCCGGTGATGTAATTGTCAGAGGAAGCCACGGTGCAGTTACCTGGATCAAAGACGGTAGCACATACCACTATGAACCCAGCCAAAACACGGTTTACTTCGAAAATGCCGTTACGGTTGGATTTTCACAATGGCTTGGCCCGGAACTGCTCGAAATGCTTAGCAAAGTAGATGGAGCCAAAATCATGCGAGGCAGGGATCCTGCGACGGGATGTCAACTCGCTACGCTATTGTGCAGCCTTTTAGACAGTAATGGCCCGCAATCCTGGATTATCGAATTTGATATTAAAACCAAATTACCGATCTCCCTCAAGCAGTGGAGTAATCTGGATATGAGCGGTCCTCCGGCGTTTCACGCTTTTAAGATTACCTATTATGAAGATCTGCCCGATAGTTTATTTGAAGTCAACATTCCAGGTAATCCGGTTTATGTTGAAAAACCTCTGGCTATACCGGATGAGAACATTGGTATATTAAGCAATCCTAAAAAAGGGATTTCAGCCGAAGGATTAAACCGGCAGCAAGCTTGCGAGCAGATAATCCAAACTATGTACAATGCCGTTATCGAAGGGGATCTTGACGAATTAAAGAAGCTTGCTCCCCTTTCAGAGAACTGGGGCGATGAGTTTCTAAACGCTGTTATTCTGCGGACAGGTAAAGTGGATCGGATTGTTGAGGTTGTAAAGATCGGGCAAATTTTCAAAACAGGTGATTCGAAGATAGGGCAAATTGTAGCTTTGCCTGTTGTTTTTAAGCGGGTAGACGGCAGTATAGTAGAACAGAACATGATTGTCCAATTCCGGCAGCTTGGGGGCGAATCTTCTTGCGTTGTTCACGGTCCGTATGGTCTGCCTCGTGAACTTGAATAACCATCGCTTTTTCTTTTAACGAAGAAACACTGCCGGGTCTTTTGCTCTGCAGTGTTTTTTTCGCTTTTGGGGCGGAATTAGTGCTTTTTATTTCGCTGTTGAACAATATTCTGTTTACTGGTACAATCCGGCCTCGTTTTGCAGAATTCCTTGAATATTGAAAAGAACCGACCAATGACAGAAAAATTTGATAAGCACGTCTTAAAAAATGGAATGGTACTTCTTGGCGAGCCGATGGAGGCGGTTGAGTCGGTGGCGTTTGATTTTATGCTGCCGGCAGGAGCTGCCTTGCTGCCGGATGGCTGCTGTGGAGCCGGAGATGTCATCGCCGAATGGATTTTCAGAGGCGCCGGCGATAGAAACAGCCGCCAGCTTAGTGATGCCCTCGACGGCCTTGGCCTGGCTCGCAACCGTTCGGTTGGAAGCTCACATATAACCGTCGGAGCGGCACTCGAAGCAGGCAACCTTGCTCAGGCTCTGGAGTTGTATGCGGACATTATACTTAAACCCAGCCTCGAGATCGACCAGTTTGAATTGTCGAGGCAATTGGCGGTTGATGGGGTATTGTCTTTGGACGATGAACCGCGGCAAAAGGTCATGCTCAAACTGCGGGAACAGTTTTATCCAGGCCCTTTGGGACGAAGTCCTGTCGGAGATATTGCCCAATTGAAGGCTTTGACGACTGAAAAGACAAAGCAGATTATAAAAAACAATTTCAATCTTTCGCAGACGATATTCTCAGTCGCGGGTAAATATGATTTTGATGCGGTTTGCCGGCAAATAGAAAGACTATTTGAGACGGAACAGCAGAAAAACGCTGGACAGCTAACATTAGGTTCCAGGGCAGGTAAATACACGCATCTGGATAACGACGGTGCCCAGGTGCATATCGGTCTGATGACCGATACGGTTAAACCGACGGATAAGGACTACTATAATGCCAGAGTAGCCGTATCGGTTCTGTCGGGCGGTATGAGCGCCAGATTATTTACGAAAGTTAGAGAAGAGCGTGGCCTGTGCTATGCAATAGGGGCACGTTATCACAGCCTTAAAAAAGCTGCCGGCATAATGTGCTATGCCGGTACAACGCCGGATAAGGCGCAGGAGACTCTCGATGTAATAATCCAGCAGTTTAATGAATTAGGCGATGGAATCAGCGAAGAGGAAATCCAGAGAGCCAAAGTTGGTCTTCAAAGCTCACTGATTTTAAGCAGTGAATCGTCCGGCAGTCGGGCCGGCTCAATTGCGAGCGATTACTATATGTTGGGCAGGGTGCGAAGCCTGGATGAAATTAAGGAGAAAATCGAGCAAACCAGTGTTGATTCGGTTTTAGGTTTTTTGAGAAACAATAAATTCAAAGATTTTACGGTTGTGACAATAGGCCCGAAGCAGGTGACCGTTAAGTAGGATAATGGATGGAATTCAAAAAAGAACAATTGGCTAATGGTTTGAATATTATCGGCGAGGTTAACAAATCCGCCAAATCGGCGGCGGTGGGTTTTTTCGTCAAAACCGGCTCTCGTGATGAGAACGAACAGATAAACGGGGTATCGCATTTCCTCGAACACATGCTGTTTAAAGGGACAGATAAACTAAGCGCCCTTCAGGTTAATGAAGCCTTTGACAGGACTGGGGCGCAATTCAATGCCGGTACCGCTGAGGAATATACTGTCTATTATGCTGCTGTCCTTCCGGAATATCTTCTTGAAGTTACGGAATTGTGGATAGAGCTGATGAGGCCGGCACTCAGGGATGATGATTTCAATATCGAAAAAAATGTAATCAAAGAGGAAATTGCAATGTATAAGGACATGCCGAGTTTTGACGTTATGGACCAATGCAGAAGCCTGCACTTCGACGGTCATCCGTGCGGCAATAGTGTTCTCGGCAGTGAGGAGAGTATAGATAATCTGAAATCTCAGCAGATGCGGGATTATTTCTCCCGGCGGTATGCACCGAACAATATGGTGTTGGCCTGTGCGGGTAATTTTGACTGGGGGCAAATCTGTTCGGTCGCTTCGAATTCCTGCGGTAATTGGCGGCAGCAGACTGTTGAAAGAAAGCTGGAGCACTATGACGGCAGTAAAAAGAAAATGAGGACCGAGAAATCAAACCTGTCTCGCGAGCATATATGCCTGATGAGTTCCGGCCTGTCCGCGCAGGACCCGAGGAGGTTTGCCGCTTCGCTTTTAGGAGTTATTGTCGGCGATAATGTCGGGTCGCGGTTTTTCTGGGAGCTGGTAGATAAGGCATTGGCGGAATCGGCATCGATGCAGTTCGGGCCGATGGACGGTACAGGGGCGTTTTACAGTTATATCCGCTGCAGCGCCGGCAATGTTGCTAAAGTGCTCGATACCGTCAGCGGTATTTTTCAAAGTTTGTCACAGGACGGCATAACCGAAGATGAATTAAGAAAGGCAAAGAACAAGGTACTGAGTTCATTAGTTCTTAAAAATGAGCTTCCGATGGGACGGCTGGGCGATCTCGGTTCGAACTGGCTGTATCTGGAGAAGTACCGCACTGTCGAGGAAGACGTCAATGCGATTAAGGCCGTTACCATTGATGATGTCAATGTTCTGATAGAGCAGTTTAAGCTGGGTGATTTCACACAGCTTTCTATCGGGCCTGCGGAAAATAATGGATGACAGGGAGGAAAAGATATGGGCAATCAGTCAAGAAGGCAATTCCTTAAAACTGTCGGTTTTGCGGCTGCTTCGACTGGAACACTGTCGATATTGCCGGGCTGCGGGAATATTGGTCAGGCAAATGCGGCCGAAGGAAAACCGCCGAACGTCGTTTTAGTAATGACCGACGACCAGGGTTATGGCGATTTGGGCTGTTACGGCAACCCTGTTCTTCAAACGCCGAATCTGGACAGCCTATATACCCAGAGCATCCGTCTGACCGACTTTCATGTGAGTCCGACCTGTTCACCCACCCGTTCAGCACTGATGACGGGACACTATTGCAACCGGACAGGGGTATGGCACACCATTATGGGCCGGTCACTTTTACGCAAAGACGAAGTGACTATGGCAGATGTCTTCTCGGCGAACAGCTATCGCACAGCTATATTCGGTAAATGGCATTTAGGTGACAACTATCCGTTCCGGCCGCAGGACAGGGGATTCGGCGAGGTATTAATACATGGCGGAGGCGGTGTTGGGCAGGGGCCTGACTACTGGGGCAATGATTACTTTGATGACACATACCTCCACAACGGCAAGCTCAAAAAATTTGAAGGCTACTGCACTGATATATGGTTTGACGGGGCGATGAAATTCATCGAAGCAAATAGAAAACGACCATTCTTCTGTTATATACCGACCAACGCAGCGCACGGACCATACAATGTTGCCGACAAATACAGCAAACCCTACAGAGATAAAGGCATCGAGAAAAATCAGGCCAATTTTTATGGTATGATTACAAACATCGACGAGAATATGGGCCGTCTTATGCGCCGCCTCAAAGAGCTTGACCTGGAAGAGAACACTATTCTTATCTTTATGACCGACAACGGGACATCCGGCAGCTATGCTGGCCGAATGCGCGGCAAGAAAGGCTCCGAGTATGAAGGTGGTCATCGGGTACCGTGTTTTATCCGTTGGCCCAATGGCGACCTGACCGGTGGTATTGATGTCGACCGTCTAACAGCCCATATCGATTTACTGCCGACGCTAATAGAATTGTGCGGATTAAAAAAAATTCATGGGGTGAAGTTTGACGGTGATAGTATTGTTCAGCTTTTAAGACGTGATGACAGGAACTGGCCTGAGCGTATTCTAATAACCGACTCGCAGCGAATCGAACATCCCGAAAAATGGCGTAAGAGCGCGGTTATGACGGACAAGTGGAGGCTGATAAACGGCAAAGAATTGTACGATATAAAAACCGATCCCGAACAAAAAAGCAATATTGCTGAAAGTAACCCGCAGGAGGTCGAAAAACTGCGCAAGGCTTATGAAGACTGGTGGGAAGATGTCTCAGAGCGTTTCGATGAATATTGTGAAATCATCCTCGGCTCCGATAAACATAATCCTACGCGCCTGATGTCACACGACTGGCATGCTCAGAAAGTGCCTTGGAATCAGGGTGCCGTCCGCAATGGTATGCAGGCCAATGGCTTCTGGGCGGTTGAGGTTGCCCGTAATGGCAGGTATCAGATCGAACTAAGACGCTGGGCGAAAGAGCTGGATGCGGGAATTAACGAGGCGATTCCCGGCAGTAAAGCCATTAACGTTACCAAAGCCAGGCTGACAATCGCTGATCAGGATATGACCGTTCCTGTTTCCAGAAATGCCCGCGCTGTAACATTTGATTTGCGGCTAAAGGCCGGCAAGACACGCCTGCAGACATGGTTTATGGATAACAGGGGCAATTCTCGCGGTGCTTATTACGTTTATGTGAAACGTTTGTAACAGAGTTTGTGATTTTTTGAAAAGGCAGTTTTGGTGAGCGATATTGATAACAAACAAGATGATACCGATGTCATTCGTGCACAGGATATAGTGCCGCCGTATAACAAAGAAAAATCTCGTGAGCGGTCCTTGCAGACAACTGAATCTGCTGATGAGGTGCTGAATACAAGTGAAATACCTAAATTTGACCTGGCTGAGCAGATTATGGCTGAGCAGCGGAAAGTTACTGCGATAAGAAGAAAAGCCCCCGGTAAAAAAACAAAGGCTCCCGACTTACAGCCCCGGCTACAATCAGCCGGTTGTGCTGTCAGGCGGCCGGCACGAACATTGCCGGGAAAAGAGCTGATTATTGCAGAGATTGTTGCAAGGGACATTGAAAAGCTGTACCGCGGCGATAGTTCGAGTCTGCGGAACTGGTAATTAGTGTTTCACGGGTTGTTTGACTGTCATATTGTAATACGGCTTTGTTCAATAGTCTTGTAAATACCCCTTAAACTCTATCATTTTCCTTGTGCTGCCTTCATAGGTTATCGGTTTCGGGTCTAACCATTCGACAATCCTGTCTTTTATCGAATAAGCAAAAAAATGATTTCCTGCAGGGCTGTAATGACCAATGAAATATCGCTTGAAGTAGTCATTAACGCTCAGGTTGAAGTTCTTGAAATCCTCGGCATGTATAAGATTCATGTCAATGTATTTGATATCGCTTTCTTCCAGAAAATCTACAATTTCCCGGTCAAATCTTTTTCCACCTTGTAGAAGCTGCTTCGTCACCCTATAGGGATCGAATATTATGACCATCAAATTTTTGTTGTTTGCAGAAACAAATTCGTCGGCTTTGCCCAGGATATATTTTGTAGCTTCAAAAGAATATTCGTCCAGCAGCGTAGCTGTTGAAGAGCGTAAGTTCTTGCCGTTGAAATTTAGTTGGCACCCTAAGTATTTGCTTAATCTCTTTAATGTTACAACAGGAATATCTTTAATTTGATTGTTTTTATACAGGTACATTTGCAGGGCCAAATCACTCTTAAGAGTCTCATACATCCAGTCCGGGTCTGTCATCTTATATAATGACTGACGGTCTTGTATCAAGCTGTCCTTTTCCACGAGCTTACCTGTTTCAAAATCCATCTCTACGTTCGACCAGAAATTTCCATGAAACATTCTCCCTATGCCTTCTGTCCGGTTTGTTTGTTGGTTCCACCCCTTTATTAACATATACCGGCATCGCAATAGGCTTCTGATGTGGTCGTCCCCCCATATGTAAAGAATAATATATTTTGCATCATGGCTGGTCTTCTCCTCCCGGACCATCCTTCTATATGCCTGGTAAACACCAAGCCCGCCCATCCCGAAATTCCTGACCGGTTCCCCAAGGTGACCCGCTAAATATTCCTGCCAGGTCTCACCATCGTTCACCTGGTGACAATGAGTAAAACTGTTACCGTAAGTATTAATTCGGCATGGCCTCTCTTTATACATAAATGAAGTCCGTGCCCCGTTGGATTGCACCGTCGAGAGCGTAAAACTTTTATCAAGTCCGTCATGAGGCATATAATTGCCAAGAATATATCCTATATCCCGGTCGAATTGGGCCCACGACATCTCGTTTAAGAATACATCAATTTCTTTGCGTTTGGGCACGCTGTCTCTAATATACTCTTCGAATGACATCTGTCCCTTCGCTATAGTCTGCCCAAAAGCAAGTGAACAGGCAAAAAGCAAAAATAAGGCAACTTTCAAAATAAATATTATTCTCTTTTCCATAATCAGCTCCAAATATCTCATATTTTATAAACGTGCCGGCTCACTGGACTGTTCGATATTGCCCACCTCAATAACCATCGGGCTGTATGCCGAATTAATAACTTTAGAAATCTCCTCGAAAGAGGAACATTCACTCAGACCTATCGTGAAATGTGCCGGCACCATTTCCATAAATTTATTCAGGCCTTTCCGGCCAAAGCCAAACACTGTCATCTGGCCCTTCATCGGCCGGTAAGAATCCATCGCCTCATCGTCCTCGTGATGAATCAAAAAGATTGCCCGATTATCATCACCAAAACATACCCATTCCCCCGAGTGACCGGGGACGGATATATCTCCATCCCATTTCATTTTCGCTGGAGTTCTCATATAATTCGGTGTACCAGGTCTGATACAATAATCTGAATCTTCATCAAGCTTGCCCCCCGGGGTGCCCTCGTATAAAAACCAGTATGGCGTTCGCATTTTCAAGACGGTCAGCCTCGCATAAGCTGGAAATATGTCCCACATACATTCCATTTTTCCATCATTGGACACCGAAAAAATACTGACCTTTATCGGCCCGCTGCTGATTATTTTACTGTTCGATACGGTTTTCCCCGGATGGCAATAGCCTTCCGGATATCCCATATTGGGGATGCCGCGATATTCGCCTGCAGAGCCGCCTCCGGGCCGATATCCGAGCCAGTCGTTGCCGTCTTTATCTATAATACTTGCGAATCCGGCTCCTTGTTTGTGATAATAATACGTTGCATTTTGTGTCTCAATCTTGAAACTTTCCTGACCTTGATACTCAACTGCCTTAGTTAAGCGAACAAGCGGCTTGAAAGAATTGGCCGAACGGTCAGTGTTGCCCCCGTCGAAGTAAACATGAAATATGCGCGTCGAATTTGCAGCAGTCTTCCCATCAGCCATAAAGATGATTTTACCCTTTGCATTAGTGCTGGGATTAAATCCGGGAGCCTTGTCGAATTGGAAATTTACTAAGCGGTTGACTATTTTACCTGATGCGTTGACCTCAGTTACTCTGACAGATTCGGCATCAATTTTTTTTTACCGGTTCGGCGGAGCAGTTGACTAAAATTTATCTCCACCTCAACGGGCTTATCCATACGTTCGTATCCTGCTGCGCTTACTCTCACGGGAACACGGTATTTGCTCGCTCCATCTAACCATGCCTCCTTTGCTTTGTATGTACCCTTGTTTAACCAGATATCAACCCGCTGATGTTCCTGGAAATCTTTTTGGAGTATATCTAAATCACCATCACCGTCCAGGTCCCCGATTCGACCTTCATGCGTTCCTATACCGGTCGATACGACCTGTGTCTTAAATTTACCTTTTCCATCTCCGTAAAGAATCAACTGTCTGCATTTATCCCCCGGCCCCGGGTTGTACATTTCAGCGGCGTAAATGTCCAGATTGCCGTCGCTGTTTATATCTCCGGCCTGCAATGTATGTCCGTGATCAATCTTTTCGACCAGCGTATGTTTAATCCATTTATCATCTTTCCATTCGTACAAATTTAACGGTCCCACTCCATCGCCTGAATTCATCACGATTTCAGGTCGGCCTCCTTTAATGAAATCACCTGCTGCCGAACGTGACATCCCGTATTTTCCGTCAACGATATTAGCTGTAAATTTCTTGCCGCCGTTATGTTTAAACCACATACCTCCGCCGACAAGGTCTATCTTCCCGTCAAGGTCAATATCAGCCTTGGCGAAACCTTCGTACTTGAACGCACGCGGCCATGACCATATTTCCGTAAACGACCAGTCATCTTTCTTTTTAGGATTCTCAGGTATGTCGGCGATAAAAAGCTTCCGGGCTGTCTGGTTCCAGAAAACCAGTTCCGCCTTGCCGTCGCCGTCGAAGTCACCGAATATCTGGTCGTGGTGCTGCTTTTGCCCTTCGTTTTTAATGGTATAACGATTCCATGGTTTACTTGGATTGTAGTTCGGATATGGATTCTCCCACCACCAGACTTCATTTGTTGCCCAACTGCCGCCTTGCAGGATATCAAGGTCACCATCACCGTCGATGTCCCAGTATGTGCCGCCCGCCTCGATATGGCTTTTGCGATTGTCGAGAAGATACCTTTCCCAGCCCGTACTGGTATGCCGGAACCATACCATACTCGTTTCCTCGCTCCAGCCGGCAATAACGAAATCGTTCACTCCGTCTTTATCGATATCCAGAATCAAAGAAGCCGCCTGCCGTCCGACATCGGGCTTTGGTATATCTCCCTTCATACTCGATAAATGTTTCCAGGTCTTGCTCTTATTTTCCCACATCTCGATTGGTTGATAGCCCCCGCTCCAGTTCGCTCCTATGATATCCATATCACCATCATTTCCAATATCACCAACCTGAATGTAATGGGAACCTCTGGTGGATATGACTTGCTTGTTCCATGATAAACCGCTGCTCTGATTTATAAACACAGCCACTTCATCAGGATCGGCACTCTGGTGCATTTCCGCCGATACCACATCTATAGCGCCGTCGCCGTTGATATCCGCAGTCACCAGTCCATGAATAACACATTCGATAGATTCGGCGATAATATGTTCTGCCCAATCTCCCCTCTTGGGATTTGAAGGTGCTTCGAACCAGGACAGCTTATAAAAATTGCCCCTTAGTTCCGCCGGCGACAAAACGATGTCCGGCAGGGTATCCCCGTTGATATCGGCTATTTGTATAGTCGCATCAGGATGCCAATCTGCAAATCGGTGCGCATTCCATTTTCCATTTACGATGTCTCGGGTATTTTCATACCAAATACCGCCGATGACTATATCAAGGTCCCCATCCCTGTCAATGTCACCCAGAGCGATACCCTCTCCATGCGGACAGTCAATAATCCTCTCGGTCCATGAACCGGCCCCGTCCTGACGCCATAGATGGATTGTATTTCCTGCCTTATGGCCGAACTCGGACTGGTCTCGTGTAACAATGTCCAGATCACCGTCTTTGTCCAGATCACCAAGTTCTATATCATGGGTCGGATGGTTCGCAACTTTATGAGCTTTCCAAATGTCCTTTGTTGGGTCATCATCAGGCCGTGGATTTTCATACCATATCAAACCGCCCATAACGATATCCAGGTCACCATCCCCGTCAATGTCACCTGCCTCGCCATCTACAGTCTTATATCCGCCCTTCGCGATAGTTGTTTTTGTCCAATTGGGATAACAATACCACACAAGAGGCCCATTGCGTCCACCAATAATTACGTCTAAAAATCCGTCGCCGTTGATATCACCGGCCATCTTTGCCCAGGGATCTTTCGGCCCGGCGTCATCCAAAACCACATGACTAAACGGTATATCAGCGGCTAAAGATATCGAAGAACTAAGCAATACTAAAAAAATAATTCCTTCTCTCATTGTAATTTCCCTTTCCATCAAGATATCACCAATTCCAAAATCCTCCGGTTTCAGTCGATGCCATTTATTATCGAGAATCGACTTAAGGCGCCGACCAGATTGTTGCAGCGATATATCGCTCGGCGCGCGGTTCATCCAGCCAGTAATAAATTGTCACCAGTTTACCATCCTGCCGTTGCACCGTTCGCGTATAGCCGATGTCCGGTTCACCCGCACCGGATCGCAGAACATATTGCGGCCCCCAGGTCACACCGTTATCTCTGCTGAAAACCGCGCGGATTGTATGCGGTTTGTCGCGATTGGCATAGGTGATACAAAGTTTTCCGTCAGCCAGACGAACCATAGAAGGCGGATTACCGCTGTATTCTCCATTTTCTTTAACGGGATCCCCCAGCCATTGCCAGCTTAGACCGCCGTCCTGCGAGCGAAACAGTTCGATGAAATTGTGCTGAACTGGATTATTGTTGCGCCGGCGTATGGCCGCGAGAAAATCGCCGTTCGGCAGGCGAATCGAAGACGGCATAATCGAATAGCCGCTGGCCGGTTCCGAACCGATCCATGCAAATTGGTTCCAGTATTTGCCGCCGGTTCGCGTCCGGGCGCAAAAAGGCCTGCCCTCTCGATTATTTCTTTTTTCCGAACTGAGAAACAGCATCAGGTCTTTTGGTCCGAGCACCTGATAATCGGTACGAGCACTAAGATGCAAGTCGGCAAAAGGCAGGCGAAAAGGTCCGCGCCAGCTTTTACCTTTGTCGAGTGAAATGCAGGCCCTGTCACCGCGGGCGTTCAGAGCGAATCCCGGTGCATCGAACGCAATGTCCGTCGGAAATCGCTGCAGTTCGCCATCGGGATATCCGGCTTCCGAAACCGACCAGGTCTCGCCCCCGTCCAGGCTTCGACCAAGCATCCTGCTTCGCGGCCGCTCAGAATCGATTTGATGCAGCCCTCTTTCCTCAGGCGGTGCGAGGTAGCCGAGGCTGAAACCAACCAAAATTTCATTTCCCCATTGCCATATGCCGTTGTTGGCCGGCCATCCGGCAAACCGGCCCTCCTCGTAAAATACCTTCAAGTGACGGGCATCTTTGATGACAACTGCTTCTTCTTCTGCATCTGAAAAAATTGGATACGCTATCACTATCGTTAAAACAACACCGAGCCATTTTCGACTGATATAGTGGTTCATAAGTTTGAAATTCCTTTCTCTCCAATGTTATACTTTGCTTATTATAGCTTGCCGAGTGCCATAACCGCATCATTCATCCCGGCAATATCGTAAGCAATATTGCAGCAGTAAAACTCTAACAATAATCCCCTGATTTTTCAATAGCAAACACATAATAGTGTTCCATTCCGTATTTTTCTTAGACCGAATCTAATAGGTGCGGAGCAAGCTTGAGTTATCCAAACAATCATGGTATCCTGTTATACATAAGGCTGATGTCAACCATTCGAGTGTAGCAGAAAAAGCCGAAAGACAACGTGGCATTTATTTAAGGATGAGGTTCAAGATGCGTGAATTGATAATTAAAATCGGCGTGATAGGAATCGTATGGTTTTGTACTGTTGTCTCTGTTTCCGCATTTGCCGGCCCGGCGGTATTGCTCGATGATAATTTCAGCCGCTTGCGTCCTGGCATGTTCTCGGCGGGTGTTATCGGTGCTCATGCCGAATACCACTACGTCCACGAAACCGCGCCGCAGGGCAATTGGGTCGTCTCGTGTTTCACTTCAGGAACACCCGAACAGCGCTCCTGGTGGGTCACCGCCGAAGACGGTGACGCAATGCTCTCGCAGACAATCTACAACAGACGAACGCACTCGCACCCCTTTGTCTGTACTGTAGTCCGGGGCAGCGAGTTCTGGAAAGACTACACGGTTTCGGCGCGTTTTGCCCCCGCCTCGGACAAGGGCCAGAGCGGCGTAGCATTTCGCTATCGCAACGACCGCTGCTACTACTTTTTCGGAATCAAAGGCTCCAAAGCGATTCTGAAAGTCATCAACCACGCCACAGCTTATCACAAGCCTGATGAGAAGATTTTGGCCCAGCGGCAATTAGACTTCAAACCCGGCAAATTCCTAACCGCGACGATTAACATCAAGGGCAACAGCATCCGCGCCGAAATCGGCGGTCTCGTTTTGCAGGCGACTGATTCGACTTTTTCCGAAGGCAAGGTTGGCTTAACGGCGGACGTTCCGACAAAATATAGTTTCGTAAAGGTAACCGCAAGCGAAAGCGAAGTGAACCGGGTAAAAAAACGCGTCATCGCTAAGAGAAAGCAGGAAGCGAAACTCCAGGCCGTGAATCCTAAGCCGGTCGTGTGGAAGAAGTTCTCTATTTCCGACTATGGCATGGGACGCAACCTGCGCTTTGGGGATCTCGATGGTGATGGCGAAATCGATGTCTTATTTGGTCAGGTAATCCATCACGGCCCAAAGGACCGCAACAGCGAATTAAGTTGTCTCACCGCCGTTAACTTGGACGGTAAAGTCCTCTGGCAGAAGGGAAAGCCGGATGGCTGGAAGAACCACCTTACAAACGATGTGGGCTTTCAGATACATGACATCGACGGCGACGGCAAAAACGAAGTGGTCTATTGCATGAACCAGGAAATAATAGCCGCCGACGGCGCTACAGGCAAAGTCAAGTACAGCAAGCCTACGCCCTTAAAGCCCCCCGGCGATCACGGCGCGCACAACATTTTCCCCCGCATTCTCGGCGACTCGCTTTTCTTCTGCGACCTGCGCGGGCTAGGACAGAACCGTGACATCATCTTCAAAGACCGCTACCGCCTAATCTGGGCGATGAATGACAAGTTCGAGGTCATGTGGACCGGCCAATGCAATACGGGACACTATCCTTACGCTTACGACATCGACAATGACGGCAGGGACGAAGTCGCCATCGGCTATTCCATGTTCGATGACGATGGTACAAAACTCTGGTCACTGGATAATAAGATCAAGGACCATGCGGACGGCGTTGCAGTCGCAAAATTCAAAAAGAGTGCCGCACCGACAATCTTCTATGCTGCCAGCGACGCCGGCGCCTTCTACACCGACCTCAAAGGCAATGTGCTCAAGCGCCACTTCTTCGGCCACGTACAGAACCCGGCAGTGGCAAACTTCCGGGATGATTTGCCCGGCCTCGAAATAGTGAGCATCAATTTCTGGGGCAACCAGGGAATCATCCATTACTTTGATTCCGACGGCGAGCTATATTATGATTTCGAGCCGGTCCAGCACGGCAGCATGTGCCTCCCGATCAACTGGACGGGAAAAAGTGAGGAGTTCTTCGTACTGTCACCTGATGTCACCGAGGGCGGCATGTACGACGGCCTCGGACGCCGGGTAGTGCAGTTCCCCGCCGATGGTCATCCATACCAGTGCAATGCAGTCCTGGATGCAACCGGCGACTGCCGCGATGAGGTCGTAGTATGGGATCCGTACGAACTCTGGGTTTACACACAGAGTGATAATCCGAAGCAGGGCCGGCTATATAAACCCGAGCGAAATCCGCTCTACAATTATTCCAACTACCAGGCGACGGTTTCTCTCCCCGGATGGTCCCGGTGAAAGATTACTAATTCTTATTTCTTTCCCTGACGTCTGAGATTAGCGGCCGAAACCGCTGGATTGACTTATTAGGCGGCACTGCCTCATTCTTTTTTTAACAGCGAACCATCCCTTTTTCTTTTCCTCAAGTGCATCGAATTCCGGGAATCCGGCACCTTCCAATACTTCTCGAAGTTCTTCGATGCTTAGATACGTCATTACAACAGCATCTGGCGAATAGTCAATGCCGACGACCTTACCATCTGATGCGATTCCTGCAAGTCGTTCAACAGTCCTTCCGCCGCCGCATCCGATATCGAGTGCGTGTATATCACTTGCGATGTCGATAAAGCCTAAACCCCATTTCGTCAGACCCGAATGCCCGAAATTCATCCCCCTGATAAGAAATCGGCCAAAGCGTCCTCTTGGTTCTTTACACTGACCCAATATTCTTTCTAATATACTCATACAAGACTCTTTTCTTTTCTACAGCTTTGCACCGTCTAACAATGTATATATGGTCTCCGTATGAAACTCCTGAGTTCTCAGACTGTAAGTGTAACACTACTTTTTCCAAAATCACGAGTTGACACTGAGTTTACCCTCGACTCTAGCCCACTTACTTTGGAGTTTACCCCCGAGTGCTGCTGACTTGACATGCAGCAGGGGGGTGGGGGCGGCAATCTTCATTCTTTGTTTGTCACCCTGAGCGAAGCATAGCTGAGTCGAATGACTCTGGCCTGCAAAATAACGTTGGCACACGTTTAACAGAGACATTACAAAACACATAAAGGTCATCTTAGTTTATCCTGAGCTTGTCGAAGGAACCGAAGTGGAGGGATCTGATTAAATAGCCGCCCAAGGGGTCTCCATATTTTTGCTATTTCATTTTTGATTTTTTAATATTACTTCTCTATCTTCCCTTTACCCAAAGTCCATACTCATATAATATCGTATTCGTTCTCTAACAGAAAAAATCAGCGGTAAGCAAAACGGAGCGGAGCGTTGGTTTTGTCTGTCCGTATGAATTTGCCTTGTTAGGCATTTTTTTCAATTTCTGTATGTTTGCCGTAGTCAAAATTCTTGATTTCTTCTTTGAGCTTTTTAACTTCTTCACTTGAAGTGTCAATTTTATGTAATTGAAGCCAAGAAATAACTAATATCAATATCGGTACACCAAATTGAAACACCATGTGTACAACTTCTTGTTTCCATGAAACAAGTGTCACAATCGAGGCAAAAAATAGATATGACCATACAGCAAGCACAGATGAATAAATAAAGGCTAATCCCCGATCATGCCACATTTCAATGACACCAAATAGCTTCCGCGAACGACCTTTTGGTCGCCCGCCCACTAATCCACCTGCAAGTTCATATTTGGATGCTGGAGGAATTTGCAGGTGTAGCTCAAGTAACCTCGCTCTTTGCATTGCTTTTTCATAGATTTCTGTGTTCCGTTGATCGTAAAAAATAATACCTAAAGTTACAAGAAATCCTAATAGCCCAAGAACCAATCCAGTCATAGGATCATTTTCTGGTTTAGCAAATCCCAGAGCAGCACCAGTTGCTATAGGCACTAGGGCGAGCAGTTTAAATCTTATGTCTGTAAGAAGCTTTATGTATTCTACTGTCTTCTCATAATCGAGTTTAATAAGGTCATATTTATCCATATTGTACTCCCATTATGCACATTACATGCTTTCAAACGCATAACTTGTTATATATGGTTTCTTTATAAGACACCGGACCTCTATGAG